>CAZUHQ010000116.1:0-11911 GCA_964620605.1 uncultured Thalassotalea sp. | reverse complement strand
CCAAACAGTTAGTGGTACAAGAAGCATTTGAGACAATATCCTGACCTTGATAGCTGTCCTGATTAACTCCCATAACAAACATCGGGGTGCTATCTTTAGACGGGGCAGACATCACTACTTTTTTCGCACCGGCTTCAATGTGTTTACTCGCTGTCTCATCAGTTAAGAACAAGCCGGTAGATTCTACCACGATATCAACGTCAATCTCATTCCATTTAAGTTCAGCCGGGTTACGTTCAGCTGTAACACGAACCGGTTTGCCATTAACGACTAGCTGACCATCTTTAACTTCTACTGTGCCATCAAAGCGACCATGAGTTGAATCATATTTCAGCATATAGGCCATATAATCAACATCGATCAAGTCGTTAATACCGACTACTTCGATGTCGTTTCTTTGCGTAGCAGCTCTAAAAACAAAACGGCCAATGCGGCCAAAACCATTGATGCCTAGTTTGATAGTCATGAGTAAATCCTTAAAAACAATAATGTAGTAAAATTACATCATTTTTGGAAAAACTCAAGAAAAAGTTGTAAAAAAGTAAAATAAAATAGAAAAAATATTGTTATAATTACAGTTCTGTTGAAAAATACTACATATAATATTCAACGAATGAATATACCGATATTTTATTGGGAACAACAAAGACAGGCATGCTAAAATAGCTGCCTGATAATAATGACAAAAAATAAAAATTTAACCTTTTAGCTACCTTTGGATAACGCATGACGCAAGAACAACAACTCTGTGATATAGGTTTTATCGGCCTAGGTGTAATGGGCAAAAACCTGGTATTAAATTTAGCGGATAATGGCTTTACTATCGCTGCTTTTGATTTGGATAATGAAAAAGTTTTGGGCGCTATTGCTCAGGATAAAGTGGAAAACCACTCTTCAGAGCCGAGAGTTGTCGGCTGTTCTTCTTACACTGAATTATTATCAAAACTAAAAGCACCACATTTAATCGTGCTATCTGTACCCGCGGGTGAACCGGTTGATCAAGTATCTAAAAGTCTCATTGGTGCAGGTATTCAGCCGGATGATATTGTCATCGATACCGGCAACAGTTTATGGGTTGATACCGTTGCCCGTGAAGAGAAATATAAAAACAACTTTATTTTATTTTCTTCTGCGGTTTCTGGTGGCGAAGAAGGTGCACGCTTTGGCCCGTCATTAATGCCAAGTGGCTCACCTTATGCGTGGACACGGATCAAACCAATTTGGGAAGCGATTGCCGCAAAAGTTGACAGTGAAACCGGTAAACCAATTGAGCGCAATCAACCCGGACAGGTGATAAACCATGGTGATCCTTGCACTGCATATATTGGCCCGGCAGGCGCGGGACATTATGTCAAAATGGTGCATAACGGCATTGAATATGCGGACATGCAGATTATTTGTGAAGCTTATCATGTATTAAGGGCAGGGTTATCACTAACCGCAGATGAAATTGCGAATATCTTTGAGCAGTGGAATCAAGGGCCGTTAGACAGCTATTTAATGGAAATTTCGGTGGAAGTGTTGCGTCATAAAGTGGATGACGATACACCGCTGGTTGATTTAATTCTCGATCAAGCCGGACAAAAAGGCACAGGATTATGGACGGCAGTCAGTAGTTTGGAAGTCGGCGCGCCAGCACCTACTATTGCACAAGCGGTATACGCTCGTTCGATGTCATCGTTTAAATCACTACGTGAGCAGGCCGACCAGTTATTAACTGGCCCTGAAGCCAAGCATTATTCAGATGAAGAAAAGCAGCAGCTGATTAGTAGCCTCCATGATGCGATTTATTGTGCGAAGATATGTGCCTATGCGCAAGGTTTTCAGCTGATGAAACTTGCAGAAAAAGAACATGGCTGGAAGCTGGATTTTGCCAGCATAGCTAAAATCTGGCGTGCCGGTTGTATTATCCGCGCAGTATTTTTACAGTCGATCACCGAAGCATTTGAACGTGATCAGAATTTGGAAAACCTCATTCTAGATGAATTTTTTGCACAGCAATTAAGCAAATATCAAAGCTCGTGGCGTCAGGCGATTAGCGATAGTACTTTGATGGGGATCCCTGTCGGTGCCTTATCGTCAGCACTTTCTTATTATGATTCCATGCGCACTTCGGTTTTACCTGCTAACTTGTTACAAGGACAACGGGATTATTTCGGTGCTCATACCTTTGAGCGCAACGATAAAGCGAAAGGGAAAAAATTCCATGTTCAGTGGTCATCTCAGGAAAGAAATATCGTCGAAATTTAATGGCTAGGGCTGCTTATTATGAGTAACGATGATTATAAAAAGAAGTTAACACCAGAGGCGTATCAGGTTTGCCGTTTAGCGGCGACTGAACGCCCGTTTAGCGGTAAATATAATGATCATTGGCTTAGCGGCACTTATCACTGTGTCTGTTGTGACCAGCCATTATTTCTTTCTAGCACTAAGTTTGATGCCGGCTGCGGCTGGCCAAGTTTTAACGACAGTATTGCAGGGCAGGTGAGTTACCATGGCGATCATTCCCATCATATGATACGAACAGAAATTCAATGTCGCTATTGTCAGTCGCACTTAGGGCATGTCTTTGACGACGGCCCTAAGCCGACAGGTAAGCGTTATTGTGTCAATTCGTTGAGTTTGACTTTTAAACCAGCTTAAGTTGTGGTTGGATTAAAACTTTGGCGGAACAAAAGTTTTATCGGTAATTTTTGCCAGCGTTGATTCGGCTACCTGATCTAAAAACTCACCATCTAACTGATAACCTTTAAGGTAATTATCAAGAGTTTGCGGTTTGATATCCTGCTCTTGTGGATCGTAGAGCTGCAAAACTTTAAGCCAGATATAGGCTTGCTTAGCCTGTTGTTTTTCGGCAAAAATCGTCGACAGAGTTTTAAATATTTCATTATTGATTTTACTGTCAGGGTCAAACAGCTCTAACGAGTGAAATAGTAACTGTAGAGTTTTTTGCTGATCGGTTTTGCTGTAGTAGGTTGCCAGTTCATATTGGGATTCCGGTGTTTCCAATGCTTTAGTGCCTTCCATCGCGAGGAATTTATCCAGCGCCTGTTCATCTAAAAAGCGTGTCCAATGATAATAGAGTAATCGTGGGTGTTCTAGATTTCGGGTTTGCTCCGCGAGCTCTTCGAGCCGAGCACGAGCCCTCATCATGTTTTCGATACGCCGCGACTTTTTCTCTTTTAATTTAATGTGTTCAATATTGGAAGCGTGAGTCACACATTTATTGTAATTTTCATAAGCGATGAGCTGGTCGAATTTATGGATATCTTGTGGATCGATTTTATCTGCGATATTCGCCATGCCCACTTCGATACGCTCTTTTTTACACCAAGAATCGTCATGAAATTCTTCGCATATTTTTTGATGTTGCTGACAGAGCTGAACATAACTGGGGGCAGAGTCGCAACCGATAAGAGGCAAGAGGCCAAGCAATAATAAAAAACAGGTGAATCTCATTAATAAACTCAAAAAATAATCTCAATAAAGTATGTGTAACCTATAGCGAAAGCTTTCACGTTCAATTACAATACGCCCCGCATTTCGTTACTAATATTAATCACTATAATGAATATTAGTACATGGTTCAATTGACTGAAATAAAAGGTTTACGCAATGACTTCTCATCTTGAGGAACAATATCAAACTAGCTGGCAAGAACGTCAAACTTTTGCTGAAAATATGCAGCCAATTATTGGCCAACTATTCAGAAACAAAGGCATTGAAGTTTCTGTTTATGGACGCCCATTAGTCAATGCTTCAGCTATCGACATTATTAAAGCGCATAAGTCTGTCGCATTACATGAAGAGAGTAAGCTACGTTTACGTGAAAGCTTCCCATTTATTGAAGCGTTAAGCAAGATGGAGCTAGCCCCTGCGCGTATTGACGTTGGTAAACTAGCTTATCGGTATTTATTTCAAGGTGGCGCTGCTGATCTGTCAATTGAACAATATTTAGAAAAAGAATTAACTGATATTTGTAAAAACGTAGAACAGCAAGCAGCAAAAGACGTTGTACTTTATGGTTTTGGTCGCATCGGTCGTTTGTTAGCGCGTTTATTAATTGAACGTGCTGGCCCTAGCTCTAAATTAAACTTACGCGCTATCGTTATTCGTCCGGGTAAAGACGGCGACTTAGCAAAACGTGCCAGCTTATTACGTCGCGACTCAGTTCATGGTGCCTTTAACGGTAGCATTACTATTGATGAAGAAAACAATGTCATTAAAGCCAATGGCGCATTTATTAAAGTGATTTATGCTAATTCACCAGCTGACATCGATTATACTGCTTATGGTATTAACAATGCGTTAGTTGTTGATAATACCGGTATTTGGAGCGATGAAGAAGGTTTAGGTCAGCATTTACAATCAAAAGGTGTTGCAAAAGTGCTATTGACAGCACCAGCTAAAGGCGACATTAAAAATATCGTTTACGGCGTGAACGAAGACATGATTTTAGCTGAAGATAAAATTATCTCAGCTGCAAGTTGTACCACTAATGCGATTACGCCGGTATTAAAAGCGTTAAATGATCATTTTGGTATCAGAAACGGTCACGTTGAAACCGTTCACTCTTATACTAATGACCAAAACCTAATTGACAATTATCACAAAGCGCCACGTCGTGGCCGAAGTGCACCACTTAATATGGTTATTAGTACTACAGGTGCAGCTAAAGCGGTAGCCAAAGCATTACCTGAGCTTAAAGGTTTATTAACCGGTAACGCGATTCGTGTACCTACGCCAAATGTTTCTATGGCGATCATGAACTTAAACCTTAAGCAAGAAACAACGAAAGAAGCGTTAAATGATTATTTACGTAATATCTCGTTAAATTCCAAGTTGCAAAACCAGGTAGACTATACCGCATCGACTGAAATTGTTTCGACCGACTTAGTAGGTTCGCGCTACGCCGGTGTTGTCGATTCACAGGCAACGATAGTTGATGGTGACCGCGCCGTACTTTACGTGTGGTACGACAACGAATTCGGTTACAGCTGCCAGGTAGTTCGTGTAATGCTTGAAATGGCAGGAATTACGGTTCCAACCTTACCACAACGCTAAAAGCTGTTGATAACAAAAAGAAAATAGAAAAGGTGCTAAATAGCACCTTTTTTTATCAAGTTTTTTCAGCTATGGTCGATACTGTAATAACAAGCACATAAATTTTATGCCGTTTGTTATTGATGAATTATCGATAAAACGCAGTATTTTTACCAACGCTTAAGAGAGGTTTTATGTCTATCACTATAGGTTCTACCGATTCAGTTCAAACTAATACCGAATCTGCACATGCGATACTTACCGCGAAAAAAGCACAAAGCCAACAGGAAATAGAAGGGCAGATGGCATTAAAACTGATTGAGTCAGCCAGTCCTGAAGCCGTTGCCATGCCAGCGGTTGGTAACAGCGGCCATAATATCAATATTAAAGTCTAATTTAGACGTTAAATAGTGTTAAATACAACGCGCTGGCTTAGGTAAGCCGGCGTATTTTGTTGCCTGTTTGGCAGGCCCTTGCGGAAACAGTCGATAGAGATAACGGCTACTGGCTTTTTCTTCTCCAAACTCGGCCTTCATCGCTTTGGTCAGTGCCCGGATCGCCGGAGAAGTATTGTAGGTTAAATAAAACTGACGAACGAAGCGGATCACTTCCCAATGAGCTTCTGTCAATGTTAATCCATCTTGCTTAGCAATAACTTGCGCTAAAGGCTCAGACCATAGTAAATGATCGATTAAATAACCCTGAGCGTCTGTTTCAATAATTTGCTGATTAAATTCTAGTGTCATTGCCAGGTTACCGAATTCGTATAAGTGAAAATAAGCTCAGTGAGTTGAGCCAGGCTGATATTTGTTATCTGAGGCTTGGCGGTTAATGCTCTTGCTTTCAAATGCTCGTCAATAAAGTACAGATTTTTTGTTTTTGCTAGAGCTTCTGCAAGTAACGGATGATTATTTAAGTAGCAACCATCGTCCATCAATACAATCGCATCTTTTTCATTTATCAGTGTTAACATTAACTTCGCTTGCTGATCAGCAAACGGAGAACTTCTCAATAAGTGAAGGCTAGTGTTTGGCATGATGATTTCTAAAACCTTAATATGGTTGAATGTTGCTTGAGCGCATCGGCAAATTGTGATGCGGTTAGCACTTTGACATTGTCGATATGAAAATCGGCATTAAGGCCTCGTTCACTCAGACTCTGCGAACAAACATAAACATGGTCTATATCGTAAAATTCAAAGGCGGCAAAGGTTTTAAGGGAATTTTTCACGTTAATTAATTCTGGCTGTTGCTTAGATACCAATTGCCAGACTCCGTCACCTTTGAAAAATAAATGTGTTTCCTGCTGATAACTGCCCATGATCAGCGCAATATCTAATGCATCTTTAGCATTCGCTGCGCTAAACGGCGCTGTGGTATTTAAAATGGCGATTGATTTTTGATTGTTCATAACTGCACCACATGATCTGCACTTGCATGGAGCTCTACTAGTTCACCTAAACCGGCAATAGTAAAAGCTTCGCTTAGCAGCTTAGCGTTTTCTTGGTCGGTTAATAATCCGTGTTTTTCTGCTGCTGTACTGCAAAGGTAAAGCGGTACTTGGTGCTGTTGTGACAAAGTGTTCCAACGAGCCAATAACGGGTATTCATCACTGGGTATGGCTAAGTGTTCACTGGCATTAAGTACGCCTGCTTGATAGAAAAAAACGCCAATGACGTTAATGCCTTGGGTCACGGCCTGTGAAATAAGCTGATAAGCCGTTTCCGTTAAGTGATTATTAGGAGCGGTGGTTATGACAACAGCCAAACTTTGCACGTTTTCGCCTTAGAAAATTACTTGGTTAAAAATAAAAAAGCCTCTGTATCAGAGGCTTTCTATTATACGTTAAAATTTACCAGAGATTAATCATCTCCGCCTAACGCACCTAATAAATGTAAAAGGCTGGTAAAAATATTATAAATATTTAAGTATAAAGCAACGGTTGCACGAATATAGTTACGCTCGCCACCGTGAATAATGCGGCTGGTATCAAATAAAATTAAGCCGGACATGATCATAATAATCGCTGCGCTTAACGCTAAGGATACTGCGGGGATGGCAAAGAAAATATTCGCGATAGCGGCGATGATCACTACGATCAAGCCAACCATTAAAAAGCCGCCCATAAATGAGAAGTCTTTTTTACTGGTTAACGCATAGCCTGATAACGCGAAAAAGATCAATGCGGTGCCGCCTAATGCTTGCATAATCAGTGAACCGCCATTTGGCATAGCAGCATAAAAGTTCAGCATAGGGCCTAAAGACGCCCCCATTAAACCGGTAAAAGCAAAGATCCAGAAAATACCGTTAGCTTTATCGGCTTGTTTATTAACAACAAATAATAAACCGAAAGCAACAAGCGTCATTACCAAGGCTGCCATATGAGATAAGCCCATCGCCATTGAAATACCAGCAGTTACCGCACTAAACGCAAGCGTCATAGAAAGTAACATATAGGTGTTTTTTAACACTTTATTGATTTCAATAGCTGAGCCACGACTCGCTGTTTGAAAACTCATATTTGATTGCATAAACATTCCTCTAAGAACTGTAGTTATATTTTTAAGATAAGGCTAAAATCGATAAGTTCAAGTGGTAATCGATATTTAACTCCAAATCTTATGACATATTATGACACAGGTATTTAAAATTACTATGCCTTATTTCGATTAAATCGCGTAAATATCAGAGTCATTTGTTACAAAAAATAAAGACTATGTTCCTAGGGGCTTGCTAGGTAAACAAGCAAGATGCTGCAAGTCCGTTCATGGAAGCCCAACACCCGCATATATGCGGGTGATGCTTGCCCTTATCACCATAGCAACCCCCTTATTTATCAAGGGGCTAGATAATAACCACAATTAAAAGGAACGTAGCCAAAATAAAATAAGTTTACTCAGCAACTTGTGATTTTCTAAAACATGACATGCTGTGATCATTAATCAGCCCACATGCCTGTAAATGGGCATAACAAATGGTTGAGCCAAAAAATTTAAAGCCACGTTTTTTTAAGTCTGCGCTGATGGTGTCCGATAAAGCAGATGTCGCCGGATAATCCGCCAAGCTGTGAATTGTATTTTCAACAGGAATATTATCAACATAGCCCCACAGGTAGTTACAAAAGCTACCAAATTCCTGTTGTATCTTGATGAAAATTTTTGCGTTACTAATTGCGGCGTTAATCTTTGCCCGGTTGTGGATAATTGATGCATCTTGCATTAACTGTTCAACTTTGTACTCGTCGAATTCTGCCACTTGCTCAACGTTAAAATTCGCGAATGCTTTACGGTAACCTTCGCGTCTTTTTAATATAGTGTACCAACTCAGTCCTGCCTGTGCTGATTCTAAGATGATAAATTCAAACATTTTTTTATCATCACGAACCGGTACTCCCCATTCTTCATCGTGATATTTCACATAGTCGGGCTTGCTGATATCTAACCAGGGGCATCTGGTTGGTTGTGTTGTTGTCATAAAAACATTTAGGTTAAGTTGTGAGAATTCACATCTTACTTTGCCCTTGATATTAGTACAATTATTAATAGCTGCTACTCTTAGAGTAGGGTTAGATGGAGCTTATTTTATTTAAGGGTTGCAGGTATGCTGGTACAAGAAACTAATGCGCTTGATGCTATGCCATTTCCTCTGATTAATATTACCGGTGATGGGAAAATTACAGCGGTTAACTCAAGTTTTAAAAGCGTGTTTCATTTTGATATAAGTAGCGCAACTAATATCAAATCACTATTTCACTTTATCGATAAAACGCCAGATTTTTCGAAGATTTTAGCAAGTGGACAGGAAACGACTTGTATCGCCTTATACAAGAAAAGCCTGGTTGAAAAATTCAACGTTCAGTTAAGGTTTAACACTCTTGCTGAGCAGCCCGCATTGCTGATGGTGTTAATTGATAAAGCGCCTTATTGGTATCATCAATATCACAAAAAAGATCAGCTGTTAAAGAAAATTGAACATTGTATCGCCAGAACCTCAACTGGCTTGTGGGAATACGATCTGGTAGATCAAAAAGCAAGGTTTTCTGACACCTTTAAAGCACTTGTAATGGTACCGATTGATCAGGAACTTACCTGGCAAGATTTTAGAGCTTTAGTGTTCAGTGAAGATAAAGGCGTGTTTGACGCTTTTTTCAATAACCATATTCAATTTGATATTTTACTGTCTTTTGAATTTAGGATCGTTAAAGACCAGAAGGTGCATTGGTTTCAATTAAAAGGGGAAGCCGTTCAACAAGACAACATAGCACACTTTATCGCCGGGTCACTTACTGATTGTACCGAAATGAAAAATTCGATAGCCAAACTCAATGAAGCGGTTGAAAGTAAAAATATCGCGATGAAGGCCGGCAATATCGGCACTTGGCGGGCGGAATGCATTGATAACAAACTGTGGCGATGGGACTGGGATGAGTTAGCAAATGAAATGTTTCTGCTCAATGAAGAAGATAGGGGAAATTTGGAGAAGTTTCTTGCGCTAATTCATCCGGAAGATTGCAACCGGGTAGTCAATGCGATGCGAAATTCATTAAAAACAGGAGAATTTTTTAACGAGCATTATCGAGTGGTGCTGGCAAATGGCGAACTTAAATATATTTTAGGTAAAGGTAAAATTAGTCAAAATTTTAGCGGGCACAGCTATCGCATCTGTATCGATCAAACCTTGATTTACAAAGTGCAATATGAGCTAGAGCAGTTAAATAACCAACTCGAACAAAGGGTATTAAGCCGTACTCATTTATTAGAAAAAGCGAAAGAGCAGGCGGAGCTTGCAAGCCAGACGAAAACTGATTTCCTTTCAATGATGAGTCATGAATTGCGCACACCAATGAATGCGGTAATAGGTTCCCTGGATTTGTTATCAACGACTGAGCAAAGTGTCGAATCATTAGATCTGATCGATACCGCTAAAACTTCAGCTAACAACTTAGTGTTTATTCTTAATGACATTTTAGATATCAATAAAATAGAAGCCGGTAAATTAGAGCTGGAAGAGTCCGCCTTTTCAATATCGGAAGTGATAGATAATATTGTTAAAGTATTTATTCCGGTATTAGCGAAAAACAATATCAAACTAGTGATCACCGAAGATCCGCAAATTCCCAGGTTTGTTAAGGGGGATGCAACTCGGGTCAGGCAAATATTATTTAACATCCTGGGTAATGCAATTAAATTTACCGGTGGGAAATCACAAGATCAAGGGTTAATAAAGCTGATTGCTACCGTTGAAAAGAGTGATCCATTAATAAGCCATGTCAGTTTTGTTATTTCAGATAACGGTATAGGTATTGCCGACGATGTTCAGCAAAAACTGTTTTCTCCGTTTACTCAGGCCGAGCGCTCAACAACCCGCAAATACGGCGGAACAGGCTTAGGCTTGAATATTTGCGGCAAGCTCACAGAAATGATGGGGGGCGAAATAACACTGAAAAGTCAATTAGGCAAAGGTACTACCTTTACCATTAACTTGCCTTTGTGGATATCCCAGGAAACTACCGCTTTAGAAGTTGAAACCTTGACCGCGACCAATGTCGCTATTTTAGCCATTGCCAATGATGATATGGAGCGAGTGTATCATTGGACTGCCTATCTGGCAGAAGAAGGCGCTACGGTTAAACTGATTGACTTTGATAATGTTGTTAGCCACAGTCAGGATTACGATGTCGTTATCATTCTGGCAAGCATTGAAGAAAAAACCAGGCAGCAAGTGGTTACTCTTTATCAACAAGTCAAATATTCCAGTAATATTTGTTGTGCAATCAATCGCCGCGACATGGCCTCGTTTAGAGGATTTTTACCTGGTATTAAATTAATTCCTACTTACCCTAGTACCAGGGTGCAATTAATAGAAGCGGTAAAACAGTTAAAACTTAACAATCAAACATTAACACTGGATGAACTGGATTTTGACGATCTGGCACTAACATTAGAGGAATCTAGCAGTGTAAATTCATCGTTAAAAGATGGCATTTTAGTGGTAGAAGATAATCCGCTGAACCAAAAGTTAATTAAAAAACAAATGAAACATATCGGCTATAGCTGTGATATTGCCAATAACGGTGAAGAGGGCATAGCGCAGTGGCAACAAAATAGCTACAACTTAATTTTAACTGATTGTCATATGCCGCTAGTTGATGGCTATGACATGACGAAAAATATCAGGGCTCAGGAAAAACAAAAACAACTCAAACCTATTCCCATTATTGCTATTACCGGCGCTGCAATGAGTGGTGATGCTCAACACTGTTTTGACAGTGGCATGAATGATTTTATAAGCAAACCAATGCAAATGTCTGACTTAAAAGAAGTACTAAAAAAATGGTATTGATATGAAGAGTGACAAACAAGTATTAAACAGAGAAGTTATTATTAATCTGATCGGTGACGATAAAGTCGCTGCGCGTAAGTTTGAACTAGAATTTCTTAAACAGGCAAAAATGTCTATCGCAGATATTACCTCATATTTCAATCAGCAGCGCTATCAAAAAATCAGTGAAGTCGCCCATTACCTAAAAACATCGGCCAAGGCTGTTGGCGCTGAAATTACCGCAGAACATCTTCAGCAATTAGAAGTCTGTGCGATTAATCAGGATCTGATGCAATGTAAGCAACAAATTATTGAACTTCACCAGGCGGTGAAGCAAGTGTATGCGGAGGTCACTAATAATGTCTAAACCTGTTTCAATCGCTTGCCGTCACCCTAAAGTCATTATGCTGATGGATAATGAAGAAAATATTGCCGGGGCGGCAAGTATTATTGCAGAGCAGATAGCGGAATATCGCACTATCTTGTTTGATGACAAAAGTGCCGAATTTATTACTATGACCAAGCCTGGTGTCATATTAGTCGCACTG
>CAZUHQ010000115.1:0-11970 GCA_964620605.1 uncultured Thalassotalea sp. | reverse complement strand
GATACTGTTTTCAGTATCATATGATGAAAAATACCTGCAACATGAAGTGATAGAACAATCGAATAGTAATATCTGGTCATTACAAGTGGAGTAATTTACCTGATCTCAGGTAGATTAATGAATGACTCTATTGAACTTGTTGTTGGCGGCACTAGAGTATAAAAATCATACAATTTGTTTTATAATGGTCATTAGTCTTTAGTGCATGTACGCATGAACGAAAATACGCATTAAGCTAAGGAGCTAATTATGGTTTCCCCAATCAATGGTAGTGGACCTAACGTTGCCGAAGTGTTGAAAGAGCAGGCAAAAAACGTCGAACAGCAGCGCCAGCGAGCAGAGCAGGAACGCGCTCGTCAGGAACAATTGCGCCAGCAGCAGGCCGAAGAAAATCAGCGCTCTAATGATCCGCAACGCGGTCAAAATGTCGATGTTCGAGCGTAAGAAGTTTGAATATATTCGTTGCCAACGCGTTAACAAATATTCTGTGATTTCATCGGTTTAATTTGTTATCGTCTAGTGAAATCAATCTGTTTACAGCTATTTGTATCATTTTTATGTCAACTTCTTCCGCCTCCTTAAATTATAATAAGACGACTCATATCCTTAATGGCGATGCCTTACGAGAATTCTTTCCTGCTGAAATTGCTACTGAAGTTGATGGTGAAATAATTGTCGCCAGAGAATGTTTAATCGACGGCGATGTTCAAGGTGACAGCTTCGAAGAGTTTATGGCAAACCGAGCGGCTGTTATCGGTCAATATCCAGACTGTACTCCTCAGCAATACTTGCAAACTACGGTACCTGAATTTAGCAAGATTAGAGCGCTAACCATCGATGATACTGTGGTTTGCTGGTTTGAAGAAGATTTATTTTGCCAGATCAATTTTTGGTATGTCTGTTACTTGTTAACTAGGGATAGCTCAGCGCAGCAAGTATTTCTGGTGCGTCCTAATTCAGGCAATGAATACAGTTTTGCTCATATGTCAGCGCTGGAATTGCTCGACGCTTTTCAGAATAAAGCCCGTTTAAGCGAACAGCAACTAGAGCATTTAGCTAATTTGTGGTTAGCGTATCAACAAAAAAACTGGCAGCAATTAGCGCAAATTGGCGACGCACTAAATAGCGAGTTTGGTTTTATCAAAGCCGCAGTACAGGCACAGCTGGATCGTTTACCGGATGCTAGTGGCCTGGGCTTACCGGAAAGAGAACTGTTAGCCATTATGCGCGCGCAGCAAAATTTAAGTTTTGCGTCGGCATTTCAAGAGTTTTATCAAGCCATGGCAATCTATAGCTTTGGTGATTTACAGGTTAAGGCGATGTATGATCGCCTGTTACCATTAGTCTAAGTTGCTGTAAATTATCACTAAGCGCAAATATTGTTCAAATAGTCTGATTATTCGTGTTGCCTAACGAATAACGCTTGTCATCTGTGCCACCCGTTATATGATGAAATCAATATGGTGATTTAAGGATAATAAATATAGATGAAAAAGTATCTAGTTCCCCTGGCGTGTAGTGTTGCAGTTTCTTTTTTCAGTGTTTGCTCAAATGCAACTCCTGTCAGTGTTAATGATAATTTTCAACAGTGCCAGCAACAATTAAAGCAACAAGCGATTGAGCAAGGTTATTCCGCCAATATTCAGCAGATCATTGAGCAATTATCGCCACTTAAGCGGGTAATTGAGTTAGATAAAAAGCAACCGGAATTTGCTGAAAGTTTTGCTCAATATGTCAATAAGCGGGTTAGCCATTATCATGTTAACAAAGGGCGGGAATTGCTGAAAACTCATAAAAAACTGTTCGCTAAGTTGCAGCAAAAATACGGCGTGCCGGCGCAATATCTGGTGTCATTCTGGGGCTTGGAAACCGTCTTTGGCCGTCATAAAGGAAAAATGTCGGTATTAAACGCGTTAGCAACCTTGGCCTGTGATCCGCGTCGAAGGGATTATTTTACTAGCGAGTTATTCGACTTGTTTCAACTACTTGAGCGAGATGTGGTTAATACTGAACAATTGCAAGGTTCCTGGGCAGGCGCTATGGGGCATATGCAGTTTATGCCGTCAGCTTTTAGAAAATATGCCATTGATGGTGACAATGATGGTAAAGTCGATGTCTGGCAAAGTGAAGTTGATGCGCTTACCAGTGCGGCACATTATTTAAGTCAAATCGGCTGGCAAGGCAATGAGCGCTGGGGCAGAGAAGTACTATTGCCGGAACATTTTGATTTTAGTGCGATTGAATTCGATCATCGTTATCCGCTGGCAAAATTTGCCGAGATGGGGGTTACCACCATGCAAGGTAAAGCCTTGCCTAACTATGATACCCAGGCGGAATTAGTGTTACCAAATGGCCATAACGGTCATGCGTTTTTGGTGTACCGCAATTTTGATGTCATCATGAACTGGAATCTGTCGAAAAACTATGCGCTTTCTGTCGGTATTCTTGCAGATAAGCTGGTAGGCGGGCGCGGCGTTAGTACTACAGCCAATGCCAAGCCACTGGCGTTTAGCCGAGTGCAGCTGGAGAAGTTGCAAACCAAGCTTAATGACTTAGGCTTTGATAGCGGTGAACCTGATGGTATCTGGGGGCCAAACAGTCGCAAAGCGATTCGGGCATTTCAGCTGGAAAAACAGCTGGTTGCAGACGGTTTTCCCAATAATGAAGTGTTTGAGCTGCTGGGGTTAGTGCCAAGTTAGTATTTATTGACTATTTCGCTAATAAAAAGCGATTTCGCCGCTATTCTCGTTGAAAAACACTTGATATAATGCCGCGCAATTACATTTAGATTTTTACTGTTATAGAGGTTCTGTGGATGTCGGAAACTGAAAGCCGTCCTACTAATTTTATTCGCCAAATCATCGATGCCGACCTGGAAAGTGGTAAATACACCAGTGTGCAGACGCGTTTTCCACCTGAGCCTAATGGCTATCTTCACATTGGCCATGCCAAATCTATTTGTCTTAATTTTGGTATTGCTAAAGACTACAATGGCTTATGTAATTTACGTTTCGATGATACTAACCCTGAAAAGGAAGACATTGATTACGTAAACTCGATTAAAGAAGATGTTCACTGGTTAGGCTTTCAATGGGCAGGTGATATTCACTATTCTTCCGATTATTTTGATCGTTTATATGGTTATGCGGTTGAATTAATTGAAAAAGGCTTAGCTTATGTGTGTTTCCTCAATGCCGAGCAAACCCGAGAATACCGCGGTACTTTAAAACAGCCAGGTAAAAATAGCCCGTATCGTGATACTTCACCACAAGAAAACTTAGCCCTGTTCGAGAAAATGAAAAATGGTGAGTTTAAAGAAGGTGAGTGTGCATTGCGCGCAAAAATCGACATGGCATCAAGCTTTATGTGTATGCGCGATCCGGTGATATATCGGGTGAAATTTGCTCATCATCATCAAACCGGTGACAAATGGTGCATCTACCCAATGTACGATTTTACTCACTGTATTTCTGATGCCATTGAAAATATTACTCACTCGTTATGTACTTTGGAGTTTCAGGACAACCGCCGTTTATACGACTGGGTAATAGATAATATCTCGATTGAGTCTCGTCCGCGTCAGTACGAATTTTCACGTTTAAACCTTGAATACACGGTAATGAGTAAGCGTAAGTTAAACTCGCTAGTGACTGAAAAACTGGTGGATGGTTGGGATGATCCTCGGATGCCAACGATTGCTGCATTTCGTCGTCGCGGTTACACGCCTGCATCACTGCGCGAATTTGCCAAGCGTATTGGTGTCACCAAAATGGATAACACCGTTGAAATGAGTGTGTTAGAAGCCTGTATTCGTGAAGATCTCAATGATAATGCGCCACGCGCCATGGCAGTGCTTGAGCCAATTAGATTAGTGGTTGAAAACTACCCACAAGATCAGGTTGAACAGCTGACGGTGAAAAATCATCCAAGCGATGAAGCTCAGGGCACTCGCATCGTACCATTTGCTAAAGAGCTTTATATCGAGGCAGAAGACTTTAGGGAAGAAGCGAACAAGAAATATAAGCGTTTAGTGTTAGGTAAAGCAGTGCGTTTACGTGGCGCTTATGTCGTTACCGCAACCGGTTGTGATAAAGATGAAAGCGGTAATATTACTACGGTTTATTGTCAGTACGATGATAAAACCTTAGGTAAAAACCCGGAAGACGGCACTAAACCTAAAGGGGTTATTCACTGGGTTAGTGCTGAGCACAGTTTAGATGCCACGGTGCGTTTATACGACAGATTGTTTACTGTGCCAAATCCGGCAGCAGCAGAAGATTTTCATACTGTGATCAACCCTGAATCGTTAGTTATCATTGAAGGTGCGAAAGTGGAACCAGCACTGGCTGAAGCAAAAGCTGAACTGGCCTATCAATTTGAACGTCAGGGGTATTTCTGTTTGGATAACAAAGATGCCACCGATGGTAAACTGGTATTTAACCGCACCGTTGGCTTACGTGATACTTGGGCGAAGATATCAGGTTAATCACAGCTATGTCATATGATGAAAAACGCGCTACGTAGGCGCGTTTTTTTATGCCAGAATAGCTTATAATGGAGGCACTTCCATCTATTTGATGTTTTTTCTAATGAAATAACATCTCATAAGCTTAAACATCACTTTTCTAGCACTGAAAATCAGAATATTTATGAACCGTAAAAAGAAAATCAAAACTACCTTGCTGGCGAAGAAGAAAAAAGCCAATGCCAAGCTGCATAAAAGCAGTAAACCCAAATATATTTCTAAAGCAGAAAGAGCGAAATTAGCTGAGCAAGCTGAAAGTGAGAATGTAGAAACTAAAGCCGAGTAGCAGGTTTATGTGAAATGTTTGCTATACGCGGCCTATCTGAAAAATGACGCTGCAACGAGAAGCTCGTAATCAGTTGGGTTAACCATTACACTCGCTAGTGGTTTTATCGATTAATCTACGGGGAGTTTCAGGATGAAAGGCAGTTGCTTGTGCGCTAAGGTGCAATACCAAATTGAGCCACCATTTGATGTGTTTCAGTATTGTCATTGTTCGCGTTGTCAAAAATTTACCGGCTCGGCTCATGCGTCTAATTTGTTTGTCAAACCTGAAAATTTTAGCTGGCTAAGTGGCGAACAATTTGTGGGTCGCTATGAACCGGATAATACCAAATATTTTGCCACCTGTTTTTGCAAGCGTTGTGGCAGTTCATTACCTTGGCTGGCGAAGCAGGGCAAAACTTATGTCATCCCGGCTGGCACATTGGATGAAGATCCTAATATCAGGCCACAACAAAATATCTTTTGGGATTTTAAAGCCTGCTGGTACAGCGAAACTCAAGAGCTTCCTCAGTTTAGTGACATGCCGCCGCGGAAAAAGTAAGGCTCATTTGCAATACTTGAGTGTTTGATTAATTTTGAGCGAGCAAACTGTATAGTATCGCCAAGGGCTATTTTGTAGCTGTCCGCTGACAAAAAATTGCTTTAATCTGAGTTATCTTATTTATTTGTTGTCATCGTTATGCTGAAAAAGTTGGTTCCTTTTTTCTTTGTCCTGTTGTGGAGTACCGGTTTTATTGGTACCAAATTAGGGCTTTTTTATGCCTCAGCCGGAGATTTTCTAACGTTAAGAAGTTTGGCTAATGTCGCAATTTTTGCCGTGTTATTGCTTATTTTTAAACAAGGCAAGTTAAATAAAACCCAGATTTTTCATGCCATGGTTACGGGATTATTGATCCACAGCGCCTATCTTGGTGGTGTCTATAGTGCAATTTCTTTTGGTATTCCTGCAGGGTTAACTGCAATTATTGTCGGCTTGCAGCCGCTGTTGACCAGTATCTTAGCAATTTTTATCTTTAACTCTCAGGTATCTGCTATTCAGTGGCTATCGCTTATTCTTGGCTTGATTGGCTTATCATTGGTAGTGTCCAGTGGCTTATCTTTGGATAATGTCTCTGCCGGTGCCTTAATTTTTGCCTTTATCGCATTATTGGGTATTACCTTAGGGACACTTTATCAAAAACGTTTTTGTCAAAATCAGCCGCTATTGCCGTCGGTTTGCTGGCAATATATTGCCAGCTTATTGGTATTTGTCCCTATGGCGCTGTTTGATGGCGGGCAGCAAATAATTTGGCATCCGGAGTTTATTTTTAGTCTCGCCTGGCTGGTTGTGATGTTATCTGTGGTGGCGATTTTACTCTTGATGTATATGGTTGAACAGGGCGATGCAGCCAAAGTAACCAGTTACTTTTATTTAGTACCGCCTGTGACTGCGATTCAGGCGTGGCTGTTGTTTGACGAATCACTAACGGCGCAAAGCCTGGCAGGGATGTTGTTATGTGCGATAAGTGTTTATTTTGTGATTCATCCTAAATTTGCTAAAGCGGTATTAGCTACCCGAAAGCAGAATAATCAGGCTGAAAACAGTCAATCAACGGCAGGCTAAGTACCTTCTTATGTAGAAAATAAAACGGGGTGCTTTTCTAGTGTCCCGTTTTTAATGTGCTTGGTTTTTTATCGTTAACTATGCGCAGTTGCCGATTTCATTTCAGTAACAAAGTCAGCCAGTTGCTTCAACATTTGTGACTCATCAGCTAAATTGTTTTCGATAATTTTCACCACAGCTGAGCCACTAATTGCGCCTTTTGCGCCGCTGCTTAATGCAGTTTTTACATCCTCAGGTGTCGATATACCAAAACCTATCACTGCCGGTGCAGCGTTATTTGAACTTAAAGTATCGATAAGATGCTGTGCCGGTTTGCTCGCTTTAGTTTCAGTGCCGGTGACACCGGCGCGGCTAAGCACATAAGTATAGCCCTGACTGAACTTGGCAACTTTGGCAAGTGTTTGTTCACTGGCGTTTGGTGGTGCAATAAATATTGGCGCAACATTGGCTTTCAGTGCGGCTGCTCTAAAACGCTCACTTTCGCGAATTGGCAGATCGGCAATAAGTACCGAGTCGACACCGGCGTCGCTGACATCCTGATAGAACTTTTCTATGCCACGGGCAAATACTAGGTTGCCATAAAGTAATAAACCCATTGGAATATCTGGCGCATAGTCGCGTACTTTTTGCAGAATATCTAAACAGATGTCGGTATTAATGCCTGCGGCTAATGCGCGCTTGCCTGCATTTTGAATAGTGACGCCATCGGCACTAGGGTCTGAAAATGGAATGCCAAGCTCCAGTGCATCCGCACCATTATCGATTAAGGTTTTAATAATGGCTAACGACAGCTCAGCATTCGGGTCGCCAATGGTGACAAATGGAATAAAGGCGCCTTGATTGTTTTTTACTAAGCGAGCAAAGCTACGTTGATAACGCTGACCTGGAGAAGTAATAGTTGTCATTAGTGTTGCTCCTTGTTTTTTTCCGGATTGTCTTCTGGGTGTAACACGCTGTGAACGTGGGCGAGATCTTTATCGCCACGGCCGGATAAATTCACTAAAAAGACGGTTTCTTCGGTAACTTCTTTTGCCATCTTTAATGCTTGTGCCAGTGCATGTGATGATTCCAGCGCAGGAATGATCCCTTCAGCTTTGGCTAATGTTTGAAATGCGTCGAGCGCTTCATCATCATTAATTGGCAGGTATTGTGCCCGTCCTGTTTCTTTTAAATAAGCATGTTGAGGACCTACCGCTGGGTAGTCTAAGCCAGCTGATACGGAATAAGACTCTTCAATCTGGCCGTATTTATCTTGCATAATATAAGTGTAATTGCCGTGCAGCATACCCTTAGTGCCAGCGGCCAAGGTTGCGCCATGCTGGTGAGTGTCAATGCCTTTCCCACCAGCTTCAACACCGATAAGTTTCACCTTATCTTCGTTGATAAAATCGTTAAACATGCCGATGGCATTTGAGCCGCCACCAACACAAGCGATAACGTAATCTGGCAGTCGACCTTCTTGCTTAAGAATCTGAGCTTTGGCTTCTTCACCGATCATTTTTTGAAAGTCGCGCACTATGGTTGGAAACGGGTGCGGGCCAGCGGCAGTGCCTAGCAAATAATGAGCATTATCATAATTGGCTGACCAGTCGCGTAGCGCTTCGTTAACTGCATCTTTTAACGTGCCACCACCTGCACTAACTGGGATCACTTGTGCGCCCATGAGTTTCATTCTAAAAACATTTGGTTGCTGGCGGGCACAATCAACAGCCCCCATGTAAACCCGACATTTTAAGCCGAGTAATGAACAGGCGATTGCTGTGGCGACGCCGTGTTGACCGGCGCCGGTTTCGGCGATGATTTCAGTCTTGCCCATGCGTTTTGCCAGCAGTGCCTGACCTAATACCTGATTGGTTTTGTGGGCGCCGCCGTGCAGCAAGTCTTCACGTTTTAAGTAAATTTTGGCTAGCGGATTTTTGCTTAAGTTACGGGTTAAGGTTAGTGGCGTTGGCCGACCGGCATAATCGGTCAGCAGGCGATTAAATTCATCAATAAAATCTTGATCTTGTTGTGAGTCAATATAGGCCTGCTCAAGCTGTTCAAGCGCAGGTACTAATAGTTCACCAACATACATGCCGCCGAATTCGCCAAAATAGGCGGGTAAGCTGTTTTTTTGTTCTGTAGTCATGTTAATAATTCCGAATCTTGTTAAATACTTGCGCGAGTTTTTCCGGGCATTTAACGCCAGGAGTTTGTTCGATACCTGAGTTGAGATCTAAGCCATAAAGTTCATGCTCGTTTTGCTGCATTAGCGCATTTTCGATGTTTTGTGCATTTAAACCTCCGGCTAAAAAGCAGCGAGATAAATTCTGCTCACTATTCGCCAGTGCTTGCCAGTTAAAGGTTTGACCGCTACCGGCATGTTTTCCGTCTAACAGGTAATAATGAGCATTTGCTGGTAGGGCAGGCACATCATCTTCAACTGCGATGGCTTTCCATATCTGGCAGTTTTCTGGCAGCAGTTTGGCAAGAGCCTGAATATAGTCGCTATCTTCATCGCCATGTAATTGCACCGCGCTCAGCGTTAACTCTCTGGCAAGCTCGGCAACTTCCTGATACTTATGGTTAACGAAAACTCCGGCATAATTCAGCGTCGGTGCTTGTGTGACTATCTTTAATGCTTGCTCTCTCGTGATAAAACGCGGTGATTTTTCCGCGAAGATCAAACCGCCAAATTGAGCACCGGCATCACTTGCTGCTTTGGCATCTGCTGGTGAGGTTAGACCGCATACCTTATTGTTGCCATAAATTAACGTACGGCAGGCGAGATCGATATTATCTTGCGCCATAATCGAACTGCCGACTAAGAAGCCATCAACCGCAGGTGCCAGTTCTCGCACCTGAGCATTGGTATAGATACCGGACTCTGAAATGATAATGCGATCATCTGGAAAATGCGGGGCAAAATCAAAGGTGCGGCTGATATCTGTCGAAAGGTCGCGCAGATTACGGTTATTGATACCAATTAATTTGGCACCTAATTTTATTGCACGTTCAGCCTCTTCCTCATTAGATACCTCGGTTAATATCGCCAGATTATATTGCTCAGCAACTGCGGCTAACGTTTGATATTCTTCATCGTTCAGTACGCTTAGCATCAGTAAGATCGCATCGGCGCCGTAATAACGGGCGAGATAAACCTGATAACTGTCGATAAAAAAATCTTTATTTAATACTGGGCAGTTAACTGTGTCAGTAACAGTTTTTAGGTACTGATAATTACCCTGAAAATATTTTTCATCGGTCAGTACTGAAATTGCTGCGGCGTATTTATCATAAATCTGGCAAATGGTTTTCGGGTCAAAATCAGCCCGGATCAAACCTTTTGATGGCGAGGCTTTTTTGCATTCTAAAATAAAGCCCGCCTGTCCGTTACCTTGTTTGCGATCTAACGCACCATACATGTCTTTGGTGGATGGCGTTAACTGGTCAATAAAGCTTGTTAATGGCATTTTTGCTTTGAGCGCATCAATTTCAATCCGTTTGTCGGCAACGATTTGGGCTAAAATATTGGTTGCTTTGCTGTCGACCATTTTAGTTTGCCTCCGTGGTTGCTGACGTATTGGATAGTTGTACCATTTTTTCCAAGGTTGCTAACGCTTGGCCTGAAGCTAATACTTCACTGGCGATTTGCGCGGCAGAAGTTAAGCTCTCAGCTTTATTATGCAAATATAACAGCGCAGCGCAGTTGATGATCACTGCACTATTATGTGCTGCCTGGCCTTTGCCGGATAATATCTCGCGGACAATGTCAGCATTTTCTTGCGGTGTACCGCCTTTAATATCTTCTAAGGTGTAGCGCTTAAGGCCAAAATCCTCCGGGGTGATCCGTTTACTGGTTAACTCGCCATGATTAATTTCTGTTACTTGGGTTTCACCGTGCAAAGCGATTTCATCAAGACCACTGCCATGCACCACCCAGCCACGTTTTACGCCGGTTAGTATCAAACTTTGCGCCATCACAGGGATCAGCTCAGGTGTGTAAACACCGAGTAACATCACTTCGGGCGCTGCCGGATTCACTAAAGGCCCTAGAATATTAAACAGGGTTCTAATGCCCATGGCTTTACGTACTGGCCCTGCGTATTTAAAACCGGGGTGATAGGCTGGCGCATATAAAAAGCATAAATTTGTTTGAGCTAAACAGTCACTGGCAGTTTGTGGTGACATGGCTAAGTTAACGCCAAAGGCTTCCAGTAAGTCGGCAGAGCCTGACATACTCGAGACGCTGCGATTGCCATGTTTCGCCATTTTTATTCCGCAAGTAGCTGCTAATATTGCCGCAGTAGTGGAAATATTAATGGTGTTGGCGCCATCGCCGCCGGTGCCGACACAATCGGATACTGGCGTGCTTTGTTCTGGAAACGCCGTGGCATATTTGCGAACAGCTAAAGCGGCTCCGGCAATTTCTTCTGAGCTTTCACCTTTAATTTTCAATGCCGTTAACACTGATGCTAATAATTCTGGCGCAACATTGCCTAGCATTACTTCGGCAAAAAATGTCTCGGCCTGTGTTTGGCTAAGGGATTGATTATCGACTAATTGCTGTAAAATATTATTCATCAGGATTTCCTTGTGCTGAGTGTGCTAACTGATACATACCCTCAGTTAAAGCGACAATGCTTTGTGCCAGTAAGGTTGAGCCATAGGTGGTTAATATTGACTCTGGATGAAACTGAAAACCGGCCGCTTTATCTGCTTGATGTTCAATGGCCATTGGTAACTCCTGACCGTCAGCTGTTGTCAGTTTTGCGGTTACGGTTAAACATTTAGGAATTTTGATTGCGACCAGTGAATGATAACGGGCAACCGGTAGTGGCTGCTGAATATTATTGAATGCTCCGGTGCCACTGTGTTCAACGTTAGAGGCTTTGCCATGAACGATTTCTGGTGCACGGTCAACTATACCGCCGTAATGCTCAACTAATGCTTGATGACCTAAGCAAATGCCTAAAATCGGGTACTTACCGGCAGTTTTTGCGATTAGCTCCATTAGACACCCTGCTTGTTGTGGAGTCCCTGGACCAGGCGATAACACGATTATTACCGGCTGATTGCATTGCTCAATTTGGCTTAAGATAAAATCTGCGCTTAAGGTATTACGGTAAATGGTTGGTTCAAACCCCAGGCACTGAAACTCATCCACCAGGTTATAGGTGAAAGAATCGAGATTATCGAGCATGAAAATTTTTGTGGCTTGTTTGTTAATGCTCATGGTTAAACCTCCTTTGCCGCGCTGGTTGACATGTTTTCCAGCTTGGCGGCAGCGATAATGGCATTAATTACCGCCTGAGCCTTTTGTCTGGTTTCATTCGCTTCTGCTTGAGGGTTTGAGTCATAAACGACACCAGCGCCTGCTTGAATATAAGCGGTATTATTTTTAACAAAGGCGCTGCGAATCACGATGCAGGTATCCATATCGCCTTCACCGGTAAAATAACCGACTGCGCCGCCATAGCTGCCACGGCGTTTGCCCTCATATTGGCGAATAAGCTCAGTGGCTTTGACTTTTGGCGCGCCGGACAGCGTGCCCATATTCATACAGGCCTGATAGGCA
>CAZUHQ010000114.1:4079-12182 GCA_964620605.1 uncultured Thalassotalea sp. | reverse complement strand
TATGCAGAAAAAGTGTTGGTGACTGTTTTTTAGCCGCTTATGCGTTTGCCCTGGTAGTAAGGGGTTGATGAGAAATGTTATTCATCCTGCTTGTGTTTTATTTTGATACAATTAGTTGTCGTGATCATATTGGTATTGCGTTAAAATAATAACTTTATATAACAAATTGAAAAATATAAACTTTTATGCCTCATCTTATTGTTGAATACTCAAAAAAACAGGTGCTAGCAAATCAAATTAATCAGGTGTTAGCTGCGGCTTTTCAAGGAGCGCTTGATAGCGAGTTATTTAGCGGCGCTGATATTAAAACCCGCGCCATTGCTTTTGAGCATTTTAATGTTGGTAATAGCGATAAATACTTTATCCATGTCACTGCAAAAATTTTGTCCGGTCGCAGCTTAGCGCAAAGGCAAAGCTTAAGTGTAGCCATATTGAGTCAGTTAAACGAATTAGCGCTGAATAATACTTCCTGCACCGTTGAAGTGGTTGAGATAGAAAGAGCGTCTTATGCCAAGCTAGTGAGTTAACTGGAAACAAACTAATAGGCTTGGGAGTTCCCGAGCCTATTAGTTTGAATCTGTTATTTTTCTTTTTCAATAAGAGGGTTAGTGCCAGTACGCTAAGCATTAACCAGGAAGTGCTGCCGCCATGGCCGTGGCTATGATTGTGCGGCTTAACATAATCCGGGTCATAGTCGCTGCTTTCCAGTGGCAGCGCGTAAAGCTCGTTAGTATCGTCTGAACTGTAAGTGGCAACAATATCGCTGTAACCGACTTCATATAAGTCGATTAACACATCGTAATGATTCGGGTCATAACCTTGATCTAAGGTAGTATACACTTCATACATATCGTCTTCACTTTCGCCATAGATGGAAAAGTTTTCTGTGGTGTAATAATGAATCCAGTCACCGCCATCTTCGCTTAAATAAAGCTCGGCATACACTCTGGCGTGGTCATCTGTGCTATAGCTGTGAACATCGGCGTCAAAGGTCACGCTAAAGGTTTGATAAAAGCCATCTTTGTCATAATCCTCAATCAATTGGGCATAGCCTTGATAGATAGTAAACTCATGATAATAGCTGCTGGCCGCTTGTGGTTGAGACTGAGTGACATATGAGTGTTTATTTGTGGCTGTTTTAGCCTGTATTGCTTTTAGCTGTAATACCTGTTGACGGGTTTTGCCGTTTTTATCATTGATTGATATCGCTTCCTGGTTCTGGTCTTTTAATTGTATTAATGCCCGCTGCTCAGTTAGTTGCTGCTTATGTCCACCAAGTGAGGTATTGCTGGCAACAGCCTGATTTGAGCTCAATACAGCGGTGACTAATAAAGCTAAGTTTATAAAACGGTTCATCATAATAAATCCTTAGTGATTAATAACCCTGGCTGTATTACAAGTGAATTACCCTTAACCTTTGCTGAACAATCGTAGAGAAAATAGCTTAAATTTTTGTTCAGCGATTATTCAGTTATCCGGGGTAAAATAGTGTCATAAGAAACCCCTAAGGGATTTTTCTTGGTTTAATTAATCTGATCTTTTACACTGACTGGGTGAAGATCTGGCTGTGATAAGAAGGTGAAATGAGGGCATTATTTGTGATACGTCAAGCTGTGTTATCTGTGATGTTAATCGCGATTAGCGGATTAACATTAGATATCGCTATCGCTGAGCCCTGGTCAAATACCCCGGCTTATAAAGTCAGTAATGCGCAACAGGCCGCGCGTAAAGTCAAAGGAAAATACGGCGGCAAAGTGCTGAAAGTTCAGCGTACTAAAGTCAATGGCAACTCTGGCTATAAGGTCAAAGTACTCAAAGATAACGGTCACGTTATTTCGGTGAAAGTAGATGCAAGAACAGGGAAAGTATCGGGAAACTAGCCAATGCGAATTTTAATCGTTGAAGATGATAAAAACTTACAAAGTCAGTTAAAACAGCAGTTAGAAAGCGTCAATTATAGCGTTGATACCGCAGATGATGGCGAAATCGGGCTTTATCAGGGCACTGAGTATCAGTATGACGCAGCTGTTATCGATTTAGGCTTACCTAAATTAGACGGTAAAGACTTGATCCAGAGCTTAAGAAAACAAGGCATTGCTTTTCCCATTATTGTATTGACTGCTCGTGATCGCTGGCAGGATAAAGTTGAAGGCCTGGATGCTGGTGCCGATGATTATCTGACCAAGCCGTTCCATTATCAGGAGCTACAGGCAAGGTTAAATGCCTTGATCCGACGCAGTGTTGGCCAGGCAAGTCCGGTGCTCGTTAATGGGCCGTTTGAGCTTGATACTGCCAGTATGCAGGTTAGTGTTAATAACAGCCCGGTGAGTTTAAGCAGCTATGAGTACAAGGTATTTGAATATTTGATGCTGCATCAGGGGCAAGTAAAATCAAAAACCGAACTGACAGAGCATATTTATGATCAGGACTTTGATCTCGACTCCAATGTCATTGAAGTGTTTATCCGCCGCTTACGTAAAAAACTCGATCCAGAAGGGCAATACCAATTTATTGAAACTTTACGCGGACAAGGTTATAAACTGCGTCAGTTTGTCGAAAGTGCCAACTAAACAAGCTTATGGTCTTGATAGCGCGTTATTTTAATTCGTTAACATCGCGGTTAGTGCTTAGCGCTTTATTAATGGTGGTGATATTGTTACCTATCGTCGGTATTACCATTTCTAACGCCTATCAAAAACACATGAATGCCAGCATTGAAAATGAATTGCAGGCCTATTCCTATTCTATTTTAGCGGTTGCAGAGCTTGAGCAGGGGCAGCTATTGATGCCGGAAGCCTTGGCGGAAAGTCAGTTCAATACTGGTGAGTCGGGTCTTTATGCTTTGATAACTGCCAAAGAAAGCCCTCATCAAGAATTATGGCGATCCACTTCTTTATTATCGTTAGTGGTGCCGGATAGTTTGAGTTTTCCTAACATCGGCGAGCAGCATTTTTATCCGCTGGATATCGAAGGCAATGCCCATTTTGTTTACAGTTTTTCTGTCAGCTTTCAAGGTGAACAGCAGGCGTTAGCGTTCACCTTGCATATTATTAAACAACAACGTGATTATCTGTTATTAATGGCTGAGTTTAAGCAGCAGTTATGGTTAGGGCTTATGCTGCTAATGGGAATTTTACTCTTGCTGCAATTTATCTGGCTAAAATGGAGTTTAAAACCGTTGGTAACACTTAAAAAAGAAATCGCCGAGATTGAGCAGGGACGGGCTGGTAATTTGCAAGCGGATTATCCGCAGGAATTGCAGCAAGTTAAAGAGCAGCTTAATGTGTTGCTCAATACCGAACAAAATCAACGTAAGCGTTATCGAAATGCCTTATCTGATCTGGCGCATAGCCTGAAAACGCCGCTTGCGGTACTGCAAGGTCAGATTGCTAGCCAAAACGATATTGCCAATCAAACCAGCCAAGTCAGCCAAGGGCAAGAACAAATTGATGTCATGAATTTAATGATCGAGCACCAGTTAAAACGCGCGCAAAGTGCCGGTCAGTCATCCTGGCATTTAGGGGTGAAAATCAAGCCGATACTACAAAAGTTAATCAACTCGTTAGCAAAAATTTATCGCGATAAACAGTTAAGTTATCAATACTCGGTTTCATCTGGCTGTGTCTTTAAAGGCGACGAAGCAGATTTGCTGGAGATCTTAGGCAACCTGCTCGATAACGCCAGTAAAGCGGCAGAGCATCAGGTGAGCATTGACATTAGTGAGCAGGATAAGCAACTACAAATAGTGGTTGAAGATGATGGCTGTGGTATCGCCCCCGAGCAGGTGACAGAAATTTTGCAACGCGGCACCCGGGTTGACACCTATAAGCAAGGACACGGTATAGGGTTAGCGATTGTCAGAGATTTGGTCGTGAGTTATCAGGGCACTATCAATATTGGTCAGTCGGCGCAATTATCGGGGGCAAAATTTAGTTTAACTTTTCCGCTTTAATGCTTTTTCTTCATTCTTCTTTGTTCAGTCTTTATTCAGTTTACCTCGACTATTATCACAGCTATAGCAGACAAAGAGGTCAATATGATGAACAAACGCAATAACAAAAAAGCCTTATTGGCGCTATTTTTTTCCGGGCTAATATCCTGCGCTTTTGTGGTAAATGCTGATACTGAATTGTCAGCTAAGCAGCAAGTTACAATCGAATTTACTCAGGGCGAGCTGGCACAAATGCTGGCACCGATTGCCTTGTATCCGGATACCTTATTAACCCATATCTTGATTGCAGCTACCTATCCGCTTGAAGTGGTGGAGGCGGATCGTTTTATCAAAAAATATCAAGGGTTAACTGAGCAGGAACTGCAAAATAAAGCCGAAGATAAAGATTGGGATCCCAGTGTTAAGGCTTTGCTGGCGTTTCCTCGTATTTTAACTAATTTAAGTCAAGATCTGAACTGGATGCAGAAACTTGGCGATGCGTTTTTGCAAGATGAAACGAAAGTGTTAGCCAGCATTCAAACCTTGAGAGCACAGGCAGATCAGTCGGGAAACTTGGCTCAAATGGATAATGTCGAAATTGTTCGCGAAAAACAAACCATTATCATTGAACCAGCTCAGCCAGAAGTGGTGTATGTGCCTTATTATGACACCCGAGTGGTTTATGGTAACTGGTATTGGGCACATTACCCGCCGGTGTATTGGCATCGCCCTGTGTCTTTTCATTATTATCACGGGCCGTTTTATTGGCACTCAGGTGTACATATAGCGTTTGATTTTTTCTTTAGTGCGTTTCACTGGCATAATCATCATGTGGTACGCCACCATCATAAAAAACGTTATTACCATTCAAACCGTCGTATCGCGACCAGCCACCATGCAAAACGTTGGCATCATAATCCCAAACATCGCAGAGGTATTGCTTATCGCAGTGATAAGGTTAAGCATCGCTATGCCAGCCACAGGCCTAGTAAAATTCATCGTTCAATGGAGAGAAAACGCGTTGTGACAGCAACTAAAGTCACGCATTATCCGGCGCACAAGGCTGAGCTGGTTAGTAACAAGCATTATAGGGTAAAACAAAAACTTAATCGGGCGGTGAAAGTCAGTCCAAGTAAAGGTTCTCGGACTAAGTTAAGCGCAAAGGGAAATCGCGATAAGCCAGCGCATTATATCAGCCGAGATAAAAGGACATCGACAAAGGTGATGCGAAATAATAGTCAGGTGCAAAGTAAATGGAAGAATCAACCGAATGTAAAACCTTTTGTTGCTAAGCATAAAGCGCCCAAGCATAAAGTGGCTGAACAGTCGTGGTCAGAGAATAAAGTAAAAAGTTATTCGCGTTCAGATAAACGCTATTCAAGTAAAACTTACAGTAAGCCTAGCTATTCTCGAGCTCAGGGAGGTCACTCAAGCAAATCGACTGTGCGAGTGGCAAAACATAGCTCAAATAAAGCCAAGTCGAGACCTCGGCATAAAAATAATTAAGCTTATTTGAGTTGTGATATCAGGAGGTGGTCGTTACTGTCTCCCGATAGTAAGTAAAAACCACCATAAATAACCTTATGGTGGCTTTTTTATTCTGTTATTGAAAATTCAATATTGCCTAATAGATTTTTCCGTGTCCCTTAACTTTATTCACATCAACTCGCGATGGTGTGATTTTGCCATCAACCAAGCCCTGGGTCGCAACCGATAAACCTTCTATCACTTGGTGCATAGAGTTAAGATCTAAACTGGCTAAATCATCAGAGGTTTGATGATAATGTTGATCTTTATCGAGCTGAGTACTGCTAAAACTATGGGCTGGCACACCTAAACGCGCCAAAGTTGCATTATCTGAACGATAAAACAGGTTTTGCTCAGGGTAAGGATCCTGATAAACCACAGGTTGATCGTTATTAACGCCCTGGTTAAGCAGTTGTCCCAGATTAGAACGATCCATGCCGGTCATCCATACTTTTCCCGAGCCAAATTTCGATGGCTTGCCGATCATTTCAATATTGATCATCGCGACAACCTTGTCGGGATCTAGCTGCTGAGAAAAATAGCGCGAACCAAAACCGCCGATTTCTTCAGCAGTAAAAGCGCTAAACATTAAGGTGCGGGCATGGTTGCCTGTTTTGGCAAAGTATTCGGCTAAGTTGATAATCGCGGTTGTGCCTGAGGCATCATCATCGGCGCCGTTATAAATCACATCTCCATCACCGGATGGGGCAGTCCCTAAATGATCATAATGGGCAGAATAGAGCACAATTTGATCTTTTTGCTGCTTGCCGGGTAATACGCCAACAACGTTAGTTAATCTTTGTTCGGTGATCCGAGTTGTGGCATTAACATCAATGCTGTTTACCGCTTGCTCATCTGTTAATACCATGACGATAGCGCCTTGATGATCTATCGTTAATTTATTGAGCCCTCTGGCAAAATATCCTTGATAGCCGTGAAACAGCTTGGCATGGGCGGAATTAATTAATACCAGGTGCTGGCCACCTTGCTGATTTATTTCACCGAAAACCTGACGCATATTATCGTCTTTACCGACGACATGAGTGATGAAATCGTCAGGCTTTTGCCAATGGAACTGCTCCATGGTGCTTGCCATGCCGAGATTTTCGGCGGCGATAGCTTGGCCGTTTAATGACAGTGATAATTTCACTGGCGCAATATTACTGATAGTAAAAGATTGCTTAAAATCTTGATTGCCAGCTAGCGGCACCAAACCGATATCGCGAAAACGGGCGCTGATATAATCGGCTGCTTTATCAATATCCTGGCTAAAGCTGGCACGACCATTTAATTCGTCACTGGCCAGATAGCTGATGTCTTTAGTCATCTGCTCAAGTGAAATATTGTTGGCCAAACTGTTTGTGGCAAACAGTGGCAAAGTTAAGGCAAGTGCCAGGGAGATGGGGTTTTTAAGCCGTTTTAGTGTCATTATTATATTCCGTCGCGATAAAAAGTTTACTATTTAAGATTGTTAATTAATTTGCAACACTTTGTGTGTGAAAAGCCATTACTATTGAGTCACTCTTTGTAAACATTCACGTTCAATTAACAGACTTTGCTCACCTAGAGTCAGCCATAGTTGTCTGTCCTGAATGCTGACTTGGATTTCCATGGTGCGGCTGATCATCTCGCTCAGCTCTTCAAGCGCATCGTAATCGAAACGCTCAATTTGCAGGTTAGAGTATTGGCTGAATTTATTCTGGTTTTGTTGCCACCAAACATCAAATGCTGACTGATAACCATAAAGAATGACTTTTTGTGCCTTGTTGCAGGCTTTCTTTAAACGTTTTTCATCTGGCTGACCAAGCTCTATCCAAAGCTCAACTTCTTCGCTGTAATTAATTTGCCACAATGCAGCTTCATCTTCATCGCTGACACCTTTGCCAAAGGTTAAATTTTCGCTGGCGTTTAACACAAACGCCATTAGCCGGGTCATTAACCGCAGATCGGTTTCCGAAGGATGCTGAGCCAGTGTTAAATGTAAGCTGTCGTAATAGCCTCTATCCATATCAGATAGATGAATAATTGCTTTATAAATGGTTGATTTAAGTGCCATAAGTGTAATGTAAATAATGCGAGTGCTTTTATTTTACGCCGGATTGTTAAAGATGCGTAATTATTTTTATCCTGAATAGTTAGCATAATAGCGATTAATTTAGTTGATAGTGGCAGAAATGCTACAGTAGGGCTAATAAATTGATTTGAGGTAAGCCATGACAATTTCTTCTTTTATTCCGCCACAACGTACCTTAATGGGACCAGGTCCTTCTGATGTTAGTGCTCGGGTACTTTCAGCACTTGCCAGGCCGACGATCGGTCATCTCGACCCGTTATTTGTTGGCATGATGGATGAAGTGAAATCTTTATTACAATATGCGTTTCAGACAGAAAATGAATTTACTATCGCGTTATCGGCACCTGGCTCTGCCGGTATGGAGGCCTGTTTTGTCAATCTGGTAACGCCAGATGACACGGTCGTTGTGTGCCAAAATGGCGTCTTTGGCACTCGGATGATTGAAAATGTCAAACGCATCGGTGCGAATGTCGTTATCGTTGAAGGACAGTGGGGCAGAGCCGTTGATCCTGAGCAACTACAGCAAGCATTAGTGGCGCATCCTGAGGCAAATTTTGTCGCTTTTGTTCAT
>CAZUHQ010000114.1:0-4069 GCA_964620605.1 uncultured Thalassotalea sp. | reverse complement strand
ACCGGCGCGCTATCTGATGCCAAAACCTTATGCGAAATAGCTCGTCAGCATAATTGTTTAACTATCGTCGATGCCGTGACCTCCCTTGGTGGTATTGCTCTTAAAGTGGATGAATGGGGCATAGATGCTGTGTATTCCGGTAGTCAGAAATGCTTGTCTTGTGTGCCGGGAATTTCGCCAGTAAGTTTTAGCGAACGGGCAGTAAAGCGAATTAAAGCGCGCAAAACGCCGGTGCCAAGCTGGTTTTTAGATCAATCCTTAGTGATGAGTTACTGGTCTGGTGAAGGCAAGCGGGCTTATCATCATACCGCGCCGGTAAATTCTCTTTATGCATTGCATGAATCCTTAGTGATGTTAAAAAATGAAGGACTGGAAAACAGCTGGCAACGACATCAAGACATGCATCAGCAACTGGCAAAAGGGCTAACCGAGCTTGGCTTGGAATTTGTTGTGCCAGGTGATGAACGTCTGCCGCAGTTAAATACCGTGTATATTCCACAGGGCATTGATGATGCGAAAGTGCGCGCTTATTTACTGGAGAAATACAATCTGGAAATCGGCGCAGGACTTGGCCAGTTTGTCGGTAAAGCCTGGCGCATCGGATTAATGGGCTTTAGTGCCCGGAATGAGAATGTCGCCTTGTGTTTATCGGCATTAAAAGATGCCTTACATAACGCTTAACATAATTAGCTAAAATAACAGCATTGCGTTTAAATGCTAGTCGTTGTGCTGTTATTTGAGACTAAAAGTGATTGATTTTTATATTTGTATTATCGGTTATCAAAATCTGTTTTTCGTGTTTTCCAAGTGCTAAATTTCGGGTTTGTCTTGTGCTGCAAGTTCGGCTATTGTTTGTTTAATCAATATAACCAGACAAGGATGTAGATGTGAAACGACTCATCATTTGTGCCGACGGTACCTGGAATCGTCCTGAACAATTAGGCAAAGAGCAATATCCCACCAATGTTTTAACCTTCGCACGCCATATTTTACCGCAAGACGATACCGGCATTAAGCAAGTGGTCTTCTATGATTGGGGCATAGGTTCATACCATGACCAATTATCCGGTGGTGGTTTTGGCGCAGGGCTGGAAAAAAATGTCATGGATGGCTATCGCTTTCTGGTACATAACTATGAGCCGGGCGATGAAATCTTTTTGTTTGGTTTTAGTCGCGGTGCCTACACAGTGCGCAGTTTATCCGGCTTAATCAATAATTGCGGCATTTTAAAAAGTGCTTATGGTTATCTGGTAGAAAAAGCTTTTGATATCTATAAAACCAAAAAACATGCACCGAAAAGCCAATTCGCAATTGACTGGCGCACTCAGTATTCGATTGAACCAAAAACCAATGTTCATTTTGTTGGTGTTTGGGATACGGTTGGTGCCTTAGGTTTACCTTTTAGTGTTTTTGGCCTGATCAAGGATAAGCACTTGTTTTACGATCGTAAGCTCGGCTCAAATATCAAAACTGTGCGTCATGCGCTTTCGTTAGATGAATTAAGGGATGACTTTGAGCCGACTATCTGGTTGCCGCGCCCGGATGTCGATCTGGCACAAGTATGGTTTGCCGGCGTGCATTCGGATGTTGGTGGTAGCTATAAGCCTGATAATGACGGCAAGTTACTCTCTGAAATCCCGATGCAATGGCTGTTAACCGAAGCGGAAAATAGCGGCCTGGCATTTGACGATATCTTGCATCAACGAGCATTAAAAGCCGAAAACAATGTCAATGCCAGCCAGCACAATGAATATAAAGGCAAATATAAACTACTTGGCAAACGGGTACGGGAAATACCCGCGCAAATCGATAATCCGACTTATGTTCACAGCAGCGTAAAAAACCGTTATCAATCTGGCTATCAGAGCCAGCCGATAGAAAGTTATATTAAAAAATACGGTCAGTGGCCGCCGATCTGGTAGCTATTCGCTTAAATTAGTCTGTTATTTAGTCTGCTATTTGGACTGGTATTGAGCAATAAATTGCTGGCAATCTCCTTGATGGACATTATCGATCAAATAGTGGATCTTCCATTGTTCATCTTGTTGAATTAGCTGAAAACTATTGACGCCGCAGTGGCTTAACTTGCCATCGAGATAAAAGGCAAAGGGCGTCCACACGCTTGCTAAGTTGCCACTTTGTGACACCTTAATCTCCAGCAGTTGTTCATCCAGGTATTTGCTTGACTGGCTGACGGTTTTGGCAAACTTTGCTAAATCTGACTGATGAATCTTGTTCTCTTTAGTGATGCGCTCAAGTTTTGCCTGCTTGCTAAATTGCGCGATTAATTTAGCGCCGTCATGTTCACGCATCGCATTAAACATCTGTTTGATAGGAGTGACAGCCTCATGATGTTCATCCGCTAAGGCTGGAATTGTGCCCGTTAACAATAAGGATAATGTTAGAATTTTTTTCATCTTAAACGCCTTTTTATTATCTTTTTCCAATGTTGTACAACGAATAAATGACTAGGTAAATAGATTAAGCGAATTGTTTTGTAACAGGGTATAATGTCATGGTTTTGATAGTTAATTTTGAGGTGTACTTTGCAATTTGCAGATTTTGGTTTAGATAAGCGCTTAATGTCGATGGTGGAACACCTGGGCTTTAGCGAGCCGACAGAAATTCAGCAGCAGGCGATTCCCGTTGCCATGACTGGGCAGGATGTTATCGCGTCATCTAAAACTGGCTCCGGTAAAACCTTGGCGTTTATCTTACCTGCAATGCAAAGGCTGATGAAAAACAAGGCGTTATCGAAGCGCGATCCGCGAGTGTTAATTTTAACGCCAACTCGTGAGCTGGCAAAACAGCTATTTGGTCAGCTGCGTTTATTTACCGGTGGTACGCAATTTAAATCGGTATTGATCCTTGGCGGTGAAAATTTTAACGATCAGGTTAAAGTGCTGGAGAAAGATCCGCATTTCATCGTCGCTACCCCCGGCCGTTTGGCGGATCATTTAACCAAAGGGCATTTTTATCTCAATGGCCTGGAATTATTGATTTTAGATGAAGCGGATCGCATGTTAGACCTTGGTTTTTCCAAGGAGCTTAGTTTAATCAATGACAAAGCCGATCATAGAAAACGTCAAACCTTAATGTTTTCTGCCACTTTAGATCATGCGCAGGTTAATGAGTTCGCACTTAAGCTATTGAAAAAGCCTAAACGTATCGCTATTGGCGCAGCCCACACAGAGCATCAGGATATCAATAAACGTTTCTACTTTGCCGATGATCTATCCCATAAACAAGCCTTGTTAGCACATTTTCTTGAAAATGAACCATATCAGCAATTGATCATTTTTACGGCCACGCGCGCCGATACCGAGCGACTGGCAACGGAGTTGGCGGCAAAAGAGCTCAGCACTGCGGCATTAAGCGGTGATTTAACTCAAGGGCAGCGCAATCAAATCATGGAAAGTTTTGCTAAAGGTCAGCATAAAATTTTGATCACTACCGATCTGGCCTCGCGCGGTTTGGATCTGGCGAATGTTTCTCATGTCATTAATTTTGACTTGCCAAAACACAGTGAAGAATTTGTTCATCGTATCGGCCGTACCGGTCGTGCAGGAAATAAGGGGGATGCAATTTCCCTGGTTGGGCCAAAAGACTGGTACAGTTTTAAAAATATTGAGCAGTTTTTACAACAGCAATTTTCATTCGAGAAAATTGACGGGTTAGCCGCAAAGTTCACAGGTTTAAAAGCGAAAAAAGCCACTAAGGCTAAGCCTGGTAATTCGGCAAAAACGTCGAATGTTAAACCTGGTGGTAAAACAGCGAAAGCCAAAGTGAAAAAGCAAACCCTGTTCACCCAAGATGCGGGGGATATGCCGATATTAAGACGAAAAAAAGCCCTGCCTGCCAGTGAGATAGATAACGATGGCATCCCTGAAACAGAGTAGTTAAGGTTCTGTTGGTTGGAGTACCGAGAGAATTAAATATCTAATGATGATGTTATATTTTTTATTCTCTTAAGGTGTTTTTCCGGTGCCATTTTGTTAGCGAGCACACCAACAAAAACAACATCATGTTCTCTTTTCAGATAATAAAATACATGCTTGCCATCAGGAAA
>CAZUHQ010000113.1:0-12323 GCA_964620605.1 uncultured Thalassotalea sp. | reverse complement strand
TATGCAGATAAGCTAAATGCTGAAGGTTCAATCTCTGAAGCGAAATTTAAAGAATTATCTGAATACTATCGCAAATTATTAGACGAAGGTCAGTGTACGGTTGAGCAGTGGCGTCCGATGACCGAGCATTCGGTCGACTGGACTCCTTACCTTGGCCACGATTGGGATGATGCCTATGATGCATCTATGCCGATGGAAAAGTTAAAAGCGTTAGCTGAAAACATTTCACAATACCCTGAGTCGCACCCTGTGCATTCTCGGGTTAAGAAAATTTATGACGATCGCGCCAAGATGGCTAGCGGTGAAAAGCTGCTGGATTGGGGGTTTGCCGAAAATCTGGCTTATGCATCAATAGTTGATTTGGGCCAACGGGTTCGTATTACCGGGCAAGATGCCGGTCGTGGTACTTTCTTCCATCGTCATGCGGTATTGCATAACCAAAATGACGGCAGCACCTACTTGCCATTACAAAATGTCCGTCAAGGGCAGGGACCTTTTGATGTTCATGATTCGGTATTATCTGAAGTGTCGGTATTGGCGTTTGAATATGGCTACACTACAGCAGAGCCTGCAGGCTTAACCATCTGGGAAGCACAATTTGGTGATTTTGCTAACTGTGCCCAGGTAGTATTTGATCAATTCATTTCATCTGGCGAGCAAAAGTGGGGGCGTTTATGTGGTTTAACCATGTTATTGCCACATGGTTATGAAGGCCAGGGACCAGAGCATTCATCGGCTCGCTTGGAGCGTTATCTACAACTTTGCGCTGACCATAATATGCAAGTTTGTATTCCATCAACGCCGGCTCAGGTATTTAATATGCTGCGCCGTCAGGTGGTACGTCCTATGCGTCGCCCACTGGTTGTGATGTCACCAAAATCATTATTACGTCATCCGTTAGCAGTTTCTTCTTTAGAAGAGCTGGCCGAAGGTGTATTCCAAAATGTGATTGGTGAAATTGATGACGACATTAAAGCGGAAAATGTCGAGCGTGTCTTGTTCTGTAGCGGCAAAGTTTACTATGAATTGTTAGAGCAACGCCGTAAGAATGAACAGAAAAACGTCGCCATTATCCGTATTGAACAGTTATATCCATTCCCGGAAGCTGAGTTAGCGAAAGAGCTGGAGCAATACCAGCACGTTAAGCAGTTTGTCTGGGTTCAGGAAGAGCCGCAAAACCAAGGTGCCTGGTATTGTTCACAGCACCACTTTAGAGCGATTATCCCTGAAGGTACGTATTTGACATATGCTGGCCGCAAGCCGTCTGCTGCCCCTGCTGTTGGTTATATGTCTGTCCATGTTAAAGAGCAACAAGCGCTAGTCAATGATGCGCTAAATGTCGAATAGACAGTTGTTGATTAGAGTTTGTGATTGAGGAAAAAATTAAATGACAACCGAAATTAAGGTTCCTGTTTTACCTGAATCCGTTGCCGATGCAACGGTTGCTACTTGGCATGTTCAAGTAGGTGATAAAGTATCTCGCGATCAAGTGTTAGTGGATATTGAAACCGATAAAGTGGTACTTGAAGTACCTGCGACCTCTGATGGTGTGATCACTGAAATTTCGCAACAAGAAGGTGCGACTGTATTAGGTGAGCAAGTGATTGCCATTCTTTCTGAAGGTGCAGGAGAAGCAGCTGCACCAGCAACAAGTGAAACGCCAGCCGCTGCTGCGTCTTCAGCTGGTGAAACGTTAGATATTTTAGTGCCGGTATTACCTGAGTCTGTTGCTGACGCCACTGTTGCTACTTGGCACGTTGCTGAAGGTGATGCGGTATCTCGCGATCAGGTCTTAGTTGATATTGAGACTGACAAAGTTGTGTTGGAAGTACCTGCAACTGCTGATGGTGTAATGGGTAAAATCTTAAACGCTGAAGGCGATACTGTATTAGGTCAGCAAAAAATTGCTGACATGTCAGCAGGTGGTTCAGCGCCAGCAGCGGCTCCAGCCGCAGCTGCGGAAGAAGCATTAAGCTCAGATGAATTAGCAAGCCCCTCAGTTCGTCGCTTAATGACTGAGAAAGGTTTAACGGCAAGTGATGTTACCGGTTCTGGTAAAGGTGGTCGCATTACTAAAGAAGATGTTGAAGCAGCAGCGAATAAACCAAAAGCAGCGCCTCAAGTGGCAACTCCGACGCCAGCGGTACAAGCGTCAGCGGCATTAGGTGAGCGCAGCCAAAAACGTGTTCCTATGACGCGTTTACGTAAAACTATCGCTAACCGTTTATTAGAAGCGAAGAATTCAACGGCGATGTTAACGACCTTTAACGAAGTTAACATGAAACCGATTATGGATCTTCGTAAGCAATACAAAGATGTTTTTGAGAAAACTCATGACACCCGTTTAGGTTTTATGTCGTTCTACGTTAAAGCGGTAACTGAAGCGTTAAAACGTTTTCCAGCAGTTAACGCATCAATTGACGGTGATGATATTGTTTATCACAACTTCTTTGATATCTCGATTGCGGTATCGACACCTCGTGGTTTGGTAACTCCAGTATTACGTGATGCCGATCAATTAAGCATGGCAGGTATTGAAAAAGGCATTAAAGATTTAGCGATTAAAGGTCGAGACGGCAAATTAAGCATGGACGACATGCAAGGTGGTAATTTCACTATCACTAATGGTGGTGTTTTCGGTTCCTTGTTATCAACACCAATTATTAACTTACCGCAAACAGCGATCTTAGGTATGCATAAGATCCAGGATCGCCCAATGGCGGTTGACGGTAAAGTTGAAATCTTACCTATGATGTACCTGGCGTTATCTTATGATCACCGTTTAATCGATGGTAAAGAGTCAGTTGGTTTCTTAGTAACTATCAAAGAGTTGTTAGAAGATCCAACACGTTTATTGTTAGATGTGTAATTAACAACTGACTGTTAATTATTGATAAAGCCGTGCTAATTAGCGCGGCTTTTTATTGGTTAATTATTCGATATTTACAAATATTTCACCCTTTATTCGAACGACGCTATAAATAATTCAGATCTAGACTATAGTATAAGCGCTAAGGGGTTTGCTCTTTAGAGCTTTTGTACTATAATCGGTCGACTTTTTTCGATGGCAGGGGTGAATAATCGCTGTCATTTTCATCTACAGATAAATGGATAAAACACCATGAATTTGCATGAGTATCAAGCGAAACAATTATTCGCTGAATATGGTTTACCAGTTTCTGAAGGTTTCGCTTGCGATACACCTCAAGAAGCTGCCGAAGCTGCTGACAAAATTGGCGGCGATATGTGGGTTGTTAAGGCACAGGTTCACGCCGGTGGCCGTGGTAAAGCTGGCGGTGTTAAGCTGGTTAAAACCAAAGAAGAGATCAAAGAATTCGCACAAAACTGGTTAGGTAAGAACCTAGTTACTTATCAAACAGATGCAAATGGTCAGCCAGTCGCTAAGATCTTAGTTGAAAGCTGTACTGATATTGCGAACGAACTATATTTAGGTGCGGTTGTTGACCGTGGTACTCGTCGTGTTGTGTTCATGGCATCAACTGAAGGCGGTGTAGACATCGAAACAGTTGCTGAAGAAACACCGCATTTAATTCACAAAGCGGCGATCGATCCATTAGTAGGTCCTCAAGCATACCAGGCGCGTGAATTAGGTTTTAAACTTGGCTTAAATCCAACTCAAATGAAGCAATTTGTTAAAATCTTCATGGGTCTTGGTAACATGTTTAACGATCACGATTTCGCATTATTAGAAATCAACCCATTAGTTATCACTGAAGAAGGTAACTTACACTGTTTAGATGGCAAAATCGGCGTTGACTCAAATGCCTTATACCGTCAGCCAAAAATCCGTGAAATGCACGATCCGTCACAAGAAGACGAGCGTGAAGCGCATGCAGCTCAGTGGGAATTAAACTACGTAGCATTAGACGGTAACGTAGGTTGTATGGTTAACGGTGCTGGTCTTGCAATGGGTACTATGGACATCGTTAACTTACACGGCGGTAAGCCAGCTAACTTCCTTGATGTTGGTGGCGGCGCTACTAAAGAACGTGTATCAGAAGCATTCAAAATCATCCTTTCAGATGACAACGTAAAAGCAGTATTAGTTAACATCTTCGGTGGTATCGTTCGTTGTGACATGATCGCAGAAGGTATTATCGGTGCGGTTAAAGAAGTAGGTGTTGAAGTACCAGTAGTTGTACGTTTAGAAGGTACAAATGCTGAAGCTGGTCGTGAAGTATTAGCAAATTCAGGTTTAGCTATTATCGCTGCTGAATCATTAACAGATGCTGCGCAAAAAGTAGTAGCTGCTGCGGAGGGCAAATAATGTCTGTATTAATTAACAAAGATACTAAAGTTATCTGTCAAGGCTTCACTGGTGGTCAAGGTACTTTCCACTCAGAGCAAGCAATCGAATACGGTACGCAAATGGTTGGTGGTGTATCACCAGGCAAAGGCGGTCAAACGCACTTAGGTTTACCTGTATTTAACACGGTTCGTGAAGCAGTTGAAACAACTGGCGCAACAGCAACCGTTATTTACGTTCCTGCGCCATTTTGTAAAGACGCTATTTTGGAAGCTATCGATGCGGGTATCGAGCTAATCGTTACTATCACTGAAGGCATTCCAACGCTTGACATGCTTGACGTTAAAGTGAAGCTTGAAGAAACTGGCGTGCGCATGATCGGTCCTAACTGCCCGGGTGTTATCACGCCGGGTGAATGTAAAATCGGTATCATGCCAGGTCACATCCACAAGCCAGGTAAAGTAGGTATCGTATCTCGCAGCGGTACCTTAACTTATGAAGCTGTTAAGCAAACGACTGATGCTGGTTTCGGTCAGTCTTCATGTGTTGGTATCGGTGGTGACCCAATCCCAGGTACTAACTTCATTGACGTTTTAGAAATGTTCCAAAACGACGAACAAACCGAAGCCATCGTAATGATCGGTGAAATCGGTGGTACAGCAGAAGAAGAAGCAGCCGAGTACATTAAAGCAAATGTTACTAAGCCTGTTGTTTCTTACATCGCGGGCGTTACTGCGCCTCCAGGTAAGCGTATGGGTCATGCTGGTGCTATTATCGCTGGTGGTAAAGGTACTGCTGATGAAAAATTTGCTGCTCTTGAAGCGGCTGGTGTTAAAACCGTTCGTTCTTTAGCGGATATCGGTGTAGCACTTAAAGAGAAAGCGGGTTGGTAAGCTAACGCTTAACAAATTGTTATCTTGATAAAAACCCGCTGAATGGCGGGTTTTTTTCAAATAGAAATGGGTAGACGTAGAACTAATTATGTTGTTATATGTCTATACTTACAGTAAAATTCTTACGCCTACTTTTAATGGATAGTTATGAAAACTGATTATAATAATGCTGAAAACGCAGCAAAATTAGTCTTTAATGACTTCTGGGGAGAACGTTCTCTTCCAGTAGATCCTGTATTGATAGCTAAAGAATTAGGTTTGCAGGTGATCAAAGGTGATTTGCCTGATAATATATCTGGCGCTTTGATAAAAGAATCGGGCATGGATCCTGTTATTTTGTTGAACTCTAATGACTCTCCTAATCGTCAACGCTTTTCTTGTGCACATGAAATTGGTCATTATATTGATCGTCAAATTTTTCAGGGAGAAGCAGATAATGATAATGCACACAATTATGAATATGTCGATTTAAGAGGGGACACGGCAAGCCAAGGAACGGAGCCTGCTGAAATATTTGCTAATCAATTCGCTGCTGAATTATTGATGCCAAGAGATGCGGTCAAAAAGCTAGTAGATCAAAATAGATGTCATGGTCTGCCATCGTTTGCAGACAGTTTAAAAGTATCTAGCTACTTCGGTGTTTCTGGTGGTGCTTCTTCAATAAGATTGAATTATTTAGGTCTAGACGTTGACGAAAGAGCAAGAGCCTAATTCTCCAGAAGATATGAAAAAAGCCATAGAGTCTGCTAAAAAGCAGGCTCTAGACTTTATTCAAAAGAAAATTCAAGCCGACTCTCAAAACGATCCATCTCAACCTAAAAACTTTCAAAGAGTTGATGAAATTGAAACTCAGCGCAAGCGAGAAGAAATTAGAACCTTAACTGCGGAAAATGATAGTAAAGAAGCTGATAATTCCCTTAAAAAGCAATATGGGGTTTGGCTGATTATTATACTGGCGATTCAGCTAGCTGTTATGAATATAATTTTTGTTCTTGTAGGGCTAGGTTGTTTACAGTTTGAAGAAAGTGTTTTACAACTTTTTATAGCTGGTACTTTAACCGAAGTATTTGGTCTGGTAGCAGTCGTTACTCACTACTTATTTAAAAAGAAATAATTCAAACGTCGCGGCGGCGACTACGTCCAAAAAAAGAAGGGGAGAATGCCTCCACTAATACCTTTTAGGCTTTGGAAACCCTCGGAGCAGCTAACAAACGTGATTCTGAAATTAATATAAGTGTGTTTCGACGTAACAGCGCTGATGGCGCGACGCTCTTTGCCATCCATAGCATCGCGCAATACCGTTCGTCCTGAACATATCCTTGTGCCGACAGCGCTTTGTTCATCATCCCTGATGAACATACGTGAACACTTTTATTCATTTCAGTAAATAAATGGGGTCAGGTACAAATTAAATACTTTATTGTTTAGGAGTCGTCTCATCATTATATTGTCGCGGTGGCGACGGCACCCAAAGGGAGACTGCCTCCGGCCTCCCTTTGGAAACCCTCGGAGCTGCTGAAAAATGTAGTTTTTCATTCATCATCAATAGTCGAGCTAACGTTCAGATAGCACATCCATGTGTTACTTCACTTTGCTGGCATCCTGCCAGCAATAGCAGCTATTGATTCTTCATTCAGCATTTTTCAAAGCAGAATAATGTTCCGTTCTAGTTCGGTGATTAGTTTCGTTGTTTCTGGTTTGGTGCTTATTGTGGCTAAGTTATAGAAATGAGGGGGGGTGATACCATTTCCCATCTCAGTGATAAATCGATATTTTGTAAAGTGAGCAGTCAAGCTGAGCCATGGATGGCGAAGACTGCCGCTTTTCATGGACGAACATCGGCAGGCATTGATTGCTCACTCAAAATGTTGATTTATGCTTTCACTGAGTTGGGCACCGAGGGAGTTGTTAGAGGGAAACGGTGTTATTTCCCTCTAACGTGCTGCCAGCACCCCGGCAATATGATTCAAATTAAACACCAAACTTGAAAGTATTTCACATCAAAAGAATATCGTTGTTTATCGACTTTTATTACCCGTCTAGCGGTAGGCATTAAGGCTTACAACCTTTCTACTAGGTTAACTATGATCTTTATTATAAATATTACTTTGTGACAGTAAGGCTTGAAAATTCATCCGAGTATGACAAAACAGAATAATGGTTATTTCGTTCTTTTTCTTGTCAACTTTGTAGATAGTGCGGTAATCATTTTTAATAATTTCTCGGTATTTACCTGCAAAATCAAATTGGCATTTTTTGCCGGAATTTGGGTGAACAATGAGTTGGTTCTTTACATCTTCAATGGTAGAAATAACGATTGATTTGGCTCTTTCATTCGGTACTTTTTTAGCAAGCCAATCTATTGCTAACCTAATATCAATTTTGGCATTATTTTCGATTAAAAATTTCATTCAACACACATGCTAAATTGACGTTAAGAATTCATCTAAATCGCTTACATTGCCTTTAGCTAAACTTGCTTCTCGTTTTATTAACAGTTCCATGAAAGCCATTTTCTCTTGTTGCATTTGGTAAGCTTGAGCTGTTTGTACAACTAAATAATCATGCCCGTTTTGGGTAACATGCATCGGCTCAAATTCAAGTTCTTCGTGCAATTTTGCTGCATTGGCTTTCATATAGCTGATTGGCTTTATGTTCATTTTTCGTCTCCTATCGGGTACTACTAAAGTTAAGTTAGTCATAAATGACCTAATAAAGTTTAGTAGTCTAAATATGGTCTATTGAGTCTAGAGTGTCAACTTATAAAATCATGGGGTGCAGCGGCCTCGGTAATTGCTCCGGCATTACTCTACCTCATGCATCCAAGCACTCGACCGCCGCAATATGATTTGAATAGAGCACCAGTTCTTAAAAGTATTCACATCAAAAGAACACCCTTAATCATGGATTTATTCATTTAGCGACAGGAGTTGTGGACTAAGCCATTACTCTGAATCGCTATAAAGCAAACCCAAACGATAGCTATGACGACGAGAACGTTGATATAGCACAGTTAATGTCAGTGTTAGCGCCAGAATTTCCGCCATTGGCCCGGCATACCAGACTCCTTGCTCGCCAATGACTGTTGGTAGAATAAACACCAGCGGCAGGGCAAACAAGTAGGTTTTAGACAACCCTAAAATACTGGCTCTGGCAGCATCGCCAATGCTTTGGAAAAACATGGTGATCATCATCAGTGGCCCGAGTAAAAACAGCGCGAGTGTCGTTATCGGTAAAATTCGGCTCACTTCATTAATGACCGCAATATCGTTAACAAACAAAGCACCTAAGCGCTCATTTAACAGTTGTAATAATACTTCTATCACCACGCAGTAAACCAGGGCGCAAACCAGGGCTATTTTTATGCAGTGGTTGGTGCGTTGATATTGCTTGGCACCCACGTTATTACCGGTAATACTTTGAAACGCCATGCTTAAACCAAGTAATGGCAAAAATACAAAGGTCATTAACCGGGTAATAATACCGTATGCACTCACTGTGGTGGCATAATCAGCGTTCACCCAATGCTGTAGGTTATATAGCACTGCGGCAGAAGTGAGAGCGACACCTAAATAATTTAAACTAGATGGCGCGCCAAGCGTTAAAAACTCACGCCAATGGCTGCGATTCGTTGATAACTGCATAATGGGTAAAGCGTTGCGGTTGCGGCTGGAGTAGCGAAAACCTGCAACAAGCGCTAATGCCAAAAACTGTGCGAGCACTGTGCCATAAGCCGAGCCAATAACGCCATATTCCAGTATTGCAATAAACAGATAATTAAGGGTGCCGTTAAGCAATACCGTCAGTAGCGAAACAAGCGCGATAAAGCCAGCGAAACCTTCACAGCGCAGTGAGTCACTGTTAATGGTAAGAATGAACATAAGCGGAGAGCAATAAATGAGTATTGCCATGTAATTAATACTCATGGTTGCCAGCTCGCTATTGCCATTATTGGCTGCCAGCGTTAGCTGTTGACCAAATAATAGAAAAAAGCTCATCAACAGCCCGCAGACAATCAGTGACAAGCTAATTGCCTGGGCAAAGGTTTGTTTCGCTTCACTCAGCTTCCCGGCGCCAAGTAAGCGCGCCATCACACTGGCAAAACCATTTGAAACCAGAGTCGATAGCGCCACCATCAACATAAATAATGGAAACATTGAGGTAACGGCGGTCAGCGCTTCAGCGCCGACAAATATCCCTAGAAAATAGGCATCAACTAAATTAAATGAGCCGTTAACCAGCATCATAATAATAATTGGCATCGCGGTTTTGGCAAAAACAGCGCTAAGCGCACCGTCGAGGTATACATTGGTGTTGGCTTTATCAGTCATCATGCTTTCCTTGCTGTAAGTGAATAATTTCGTTAAATTTTTCTATGAGTAGTTTGGTGATATCCTTGGACCAGCCTTCGATGGCTGTTTCAAAAGCATTGAGCTCGTTTCGATAAAGTGCACGACTGGCGTTTTCAAAGCCTGGTTCGTCGGCCATTACAGACAGTAGATTATAGAGCTGGTTTTGTTTTAGCTTTATCTGTTGTTCAATGGGGATATTTTTCATCGCCTCGTTAACCAGGCGTCTTAAGGTGACAGAGGCACCGCCGCGTTGCATTGCCAGCCATTGCCAATGACTGGGCAGTAGTGTGACTTCTTTTGATTTTACCCCAAGCTTTGGGCGGCCACGTTTACCAGTCGCTGTGCTATGATCCCCTGGCAGGCTGGCGAGCACGGCCTGTTCGTCGCCATGCCAGTTTAAATCAATACGCTTACAAGAGCTGAACTCAAACACATAGGGTTCAATATCGTCGCTGATCGCTTTAGTCGCTTTCACTATCGATGCCAGATCACCCCGGGCAATCAATGCGTTGTTATAAAGTGCAATATAATCGTTATTCATTTTTTTGAGTCTTATCTCGGTCAAGTTTGTATTTTGGTTGTGTACTTCGTTTTTTAGTATTATTACCCGGGTAATAATTGTTTGTCAAATTTACCCGGGTAAAAATAAAATTAGCTTGACTGAATTAGCAGTCACTTAAAGTGTTTAATCAGCAAATGGTTAGCTGTTTCTGCTGATATGGTGTAATTTTGTCATTGCATCACTTATCTCAATGTATCTAAAGAGCAGGAAGCAAGATGGAAACAAAATTTAGTAATATTGCCTGGCAAACAGCCATTGTTATTTTGGTATTGGCGTTTTTCTATCTACCAGCGCTGTGGCTGTTTGCTCTGTGGCTACCCATTGTTGCCCTTGGCTGCTATGATTATTTGCAGCCGCACCATGCTATTTTACGTAACTTTCCGGTTGTTGGCCGTGGTCGTTGGATTATGGAAAGTATCCGGCCATATTTGCGGCAATATTTCCTTGAGTCAGACACCGATGGTACGCCCATTAATCGTATGTTTCGCTCGCTTATTTACCAGCGAAGCAAAGGCTGTCTTGATTCAAATCCATACGGTACCAAGCTTGATACCCAAAGTGTTGGCTATGAATGGCTGGGTCATTCGCTGGTGGCGAAATCTCACGAGCATCCATTACCACCAACCCGTATAACTATCGGTGGACCGGATTGTCGCCAGCCATATCAAGCCAGTATTTTTAATATCTCTGCCATGAGTTTTGGCGCCATCAGCAATAATGCGGTACGGGCATTAAATAAGGGAGCTGCGATTGGTGGCTTTTATCACAATAGCGGTGAAGGCAGTGTTAGTGACTATCATTTGGAAAATGGTGGAGATATCGTCTGGCAAATTGGTACCGGCTATTTCGGCTGTCGCGACAAAGAAGGTAATTTTTGTCCGGATGCTTTTAAGGTCAAGGCAAAACATGCCGCGATAAAAATGATTGAAATAAAGCTTAGCCAGGGAGCCAAACCCGGGCATGGCGGGATTTTACCTGCTGATAAAAATAGTGAGGAGATCGCCCGCATCAGGCTGGTTGGCCCAGGAATTCAAATAAACTCGCCACCGGTTCATAGCACCTTTGATACCCCAATAGGCATGATGCAGTTTATAAAACAGCTGCGGGAACTCTCTGGCGGTAAACCTGTTGGTTTAAAGTTGTCGATAGGCCGAGCCAGCGAATTTGTTGCCATGTGCAAAGCCATGGTGGAAACAGGGATAAAACCTGATTTTATCACTGTTGATGGCGGCGAAGGCGGCACTGGTGCGGCGCCACTGGAGTTTTCTAATTCACTGGGTATGCCACTTAGAGAAGCATTGGTGTTGGTAAGCGATATATTAATCGGTTTTGATTTACGAAAAGATATTAAAGTTATTGCCAGTGGCAAGGTGTTTAGTGGTTTTCATTTGGTGAAAAATCTTGCATTAGGTGCCGATATTTGTAACAGCGCCCGTGGCATGATGATCGCCCTGGGGTGTGTGCAGTCGTTGGTATGCAATACCAATCGTTGTCCAACCGGCATTGCTACGCAAGATCAGGAACTTGCTCGAGGCTTGGTCGTTGCTGATAAAGCCGAGCGCGTTGCTCGTTATCACAAGGCAACGGTACAGTCGGTGATGGAAATTGTCGGCGCAGCCGGGTTAACGACGACTACCGAGCTAAAGCGTGAGCATATTTATCGCCGAATCAGCGAAACCGAAGTGCGTCATTATGAAGAAATATACCCAACGCCTAAGGTTGGCGAATTTTTAACTGCAGAGGTGTTATCAAAGTATAAGCAGACTGTTGAAAGCGCAAGTGCACACAGCTTTTGACCAACCAGCAGCATAGGAGATATATGAGGTATATTTATCAAAGTATGCTGTTGTTTGGGCGCTGAGGAAGTTTAAAGAGAGAAGTAAGCACTTTTCCCTCTTTAGTGCTGCCGCCTCCTGTATTACTCTATCTCGTGCATATATGCATTAGAGCTGCAATACAATGAGGATAGAATAGCAATAATCAAACGTATGCTATTTTGAAGGTTTTCGTTATTCTTTTATTGATAATGCATTCGTCATTTCGGCGGCATTTAACCAAGATTCATGACTTTGCACAACAAGCCATTGATCATTGATTTTTTGTAAAATAGCTGACCAGAAAATTTGTCCGGTATATTCCTTTACCCCTTTAAATTTCAATCGTAATTTAACAGGTAAAGTAAAAGACACTAAACCCAGGGCAAACGCATAAGCGGCTAAAAAACAGTCACCAACACTTTTTCTGCATAA
>CAZUHQ010000112.1:0-12416 GCA_964620605.1 uncultured Thalassotalea sp. | reverse complement strand
GTTATCAGGCGAGTGAGCGTCCTGCTGTTTGTGGACCTTATCGTCAGTATCAAATATGCGGTATGGCACCGCCAAGTTCAGGTGGCATTGCGGTGATTCAAATTTTGAGTCAGTTAGCACCATTTAAGATGTTCCAGCGCAAGTTTGAGGATGTTCAAACCGTCCATTTGTTTACCCAAAGTTCTCGTTTAGCATTTGCAGATAGAGAGCGTTTTTTGGCGGATAATGATTTTGTCAATGTGCCGGTCAGCGGCCTTATCGCACCATCTTATTTACAACAGCGTGCCAGTTTGATCAATATTCATCAGGATCTGGAGCGCGCACAACCCGGTATGCCTCAAGGTGCATTGGCGTTAGCTGACGATAATGCGCTGGAATTACCTTCTACCAGCCATATTTCTATCATAGATGCTGACGGTAATGCGGTATCTATGACCACCAGCATTGAAATGGGCTTTGGGTCGGCGGTGATGGTTGAAGGTTTTATTTTAAACAACCAGTTAACGGACTTTTCTTTAAGCCCGAAAATTGATGGCAAACTCGTGGCGAATCGTTTAGAGCCGTTAAAAAGGCCACGTAGCTCAATGGCGCCTATGATGGTGTTTGAAGATGAGCGTTTAAAAATTGTTGTCGGTTCACCTGGCGGTAGCCGCATTATTGATTATGTTGCGCAAACTTTATTGGCGATGCTGGACTGGCAATTAGATCCGCAGCAGGCGATTAACCTGCCTAAGGTTACCAATCGCAACCGTGTGACTACTCTGGAGAAGGGCACCTCGATTGAACAGTTAAAAACCGGGCTTGAAGCGAAAGGTCATAAGGTTTATCTGCGAGATTTAAATAGTGGACTGCATGCTATTGAAGTTACTCCTTATGGTTTAGTCGGAGGTGCGGATCCCAGGCGAGAAGGTAAGGTGATGGGAGAGTAAAAAATCAATCAATAAAAAACGGTCAATTGACCGTTTTTTATTCGTGTTTGTCGTTAAAAAGGATCTTTTAATACCTTATCTATCACCCAGTGATCGTCAAGCTGGATCATCGAAATGCGCTTGACGTCTTTTAATCTTTCATCGTTATAGGTGCCGTCAAAATACAAGGTAATGGTCGCCTTGTTTTTAAATTGCTCTCTAACTTTTACACCGCTTGAATCAGGCTCGATGGTTACCTGATCAAAAGACATGTTAAAAATATGCCTTGCTACCGCTTTTGGCGATTTATAATGCAAGATGATACGCGACAGTTTTGGGCTGCAAACGGAAGCGGCTTTTTCCAAATTTTTCTCGTTATATAGCGCATCAAAAAATGCTATCGCGACCTTTTCAGGGTTATCGATATCTTTGATTTGATTTTCTTGTTCGCCACAAGCGCTGGTTAATATTAATAAAGGAATTAATAACAGGAAGCGAAAATTTTTCATAGCTAAAAAAGTATAAGTAAACGATTAATAGCGACATCATACAATATTCTGGCCAATAAAAAAGGCGCTTGAAGCGCCTTTATTAATAAAATGCCTGTAAAAATTATTGCACTAACTCTTTATCTGAAAAGCTGTCAGTGAACAGAGCACTTGATAAGTAACGTTCAGCAGAGCTTGGTAGAATAACCACGATGTTTTTGCCTTCATTCTCTGGTTTTTCAGCTAAGCGCTTGGCCGCAACAACTGCTGCACCAGAAGAAATACCCGCTAAGATACCTTCTTCTTTCATTAAGCGATGTGCCATTTCCATCGCATCTTCATTGGACACTTGCTCAACTGCATCAATAACCTCTAAGTCCAAGTTGCCTGGAATAAAACCAGCACCTATGCCCTGGATCTTATGAGGGCCAGGTTTTAACTCTTCCCCGGCAAGCTTTTGAGAAATTACAGGGGAATCTGTTGGCTCAACGGCAACCGACAGTACGTCTTTCCCCTGAGTGTTTTTTAGATAGCGGCTCACACCAGTAATAGTACCGCCTGTACCGACTCCGGCAACAAAGATATCAATATTACCGTCGGTATCTTGCCAGATTTCAGGACCTGTGGTTTTTTCATGAATTTCCGGGTTTGCCGGGTTGTCAAATTGGCCTAGTAATACGTACTTATCAGGGGCTGAGTCTTTGATTTCCTGTGCTTTAGCAATCGCGCCACCCATACCTTTAGCGCCATCGGTGAGTTCTAACTTGGCACCTAATGCGGCAAGTAATTTACGACGCTCTAAACTCATAGTGGCTGGCATGGTTAAGGTGATCGCGTAACCACGGGCAGCGGCAACAAAAGCTAAAGCAATGCCAGTGTTACCACTGGTTGGTTCGATAATTTCTTTACCGGCACTTAATACCCCACGCTTTTCTGCGTCCCAGATCATGCTGGCACCGATACGGCATTTAACGCTAAAACTTGGGTTTCTCGCTTCGACTTTTGCGTAAACGTTACCGCCAGTGACACGATTGAGTTTAACAAGAGGCGTATTGCCAATTGAGGTTGAGTTATCTTCAAAAATATTTGACATCTGCAAATCCTTTGATAATTAATTAGCTTACATTCGTGTTGAACTAACGTTTAAACATTACCATTCTCACGATATAGTCATCATAGTAATAGTTATTTGATTAAACAGAAGTTCCGATTCGTTATATCTTATATTCTAAAAAGTAATAAGTAGCCCGTTTTGTAGTATGTTATCTAAGCTAATGATGAATGATTAGCTAGCCGATGAAATAAGGATAATTTGTGGTTGATAAAAAGCAAATATTAACAGCGAAACCTCAGTCGGGGCCGAGTGCATTAAGCGCAGAAGAGACCCGAGAAATTTTAACACCTTTTGCTTTTGAAATTGATAAAACCCTGTTTGGTTTGCCATTAGCCGTGCCATGGAAAAGGGGCGTCGCATTACTGATTGACTTGGTGCTAATCGCCATATTGGCGGAAACGCCGGGAGAAGTATTGGCCTTTGTCGTTGCGATCACTTTTTTCCGATTAGGTAGCAAAAAGCGTGCACAGCAGCAGGGCAGAAGACGCGGTTTTGCCAGGCGTTTGTTGCGCTATTTTGGCGCTTTTATGCTTTTTGTCGTGCTAGTGTCGACAATACCTGAATTTATCGCGTCATATACGGGAGCTAAAATTGAAGTGAATGATAAAGCGGTTGATATCGCCGATGCCGAGCAAATTATTAAAGAAGCGGTATTGGTTGAGCAGCAAGTTCAGCTTGATAAACTAACAGAGCAACCGTTGACTGACGTAGACAACAATACTGATGTGAACAAGCAAAATTCTTCTGTCTATAAAGGTGTTGAATGGTTTAAAGGCATTATTGATGAACTAGGGCTAAGTTTTGGCTGGGCGGCGTTTTATTTTAGTGTATTCACAGCTATTTGGCATGGCCAGACGCCCGGTAAACGACTATTGAAAATTCGCGTGCTTCAACTCGATGGCACACCGTTATCGCTTTGGGATAGTTTTGGTCGTTACGGTGGCTATGGTGCTGGCCTTGCCACCGGCCTGCTCGGATTTTTACAAATTTACTGGGATCCGAATCGTCAGGCAATCCATGATAAAATATCTACAACAGTGGTCATTGATCTGAACAAACTTGCTAACAGTAAACTGAGTTAGTTTGCTGTTAGCAATCATTTGAGGACAAGTTATGGCATCCAGGCATAACTGATCTTGGTAAAGAAGGTACGTTGCTCGCGCGTTAACTGATTAATAAAGTCATCCTGATAACTATTATCGGAATAGCCGAGATAAAACACCGTCTGTGGATTTAATTTATAAGCATAAATTAACTGGCTCGAGAGGTTTTTATTTTTATTGGAAACCTCGGCGTATGGGTAGTTATCCGGGTTGATATCTACATCACTGTACACCAGGTTGAGTTTTAAATAACTGTGTACATCAAATTGGTAAGAGACTCTAAGCTCGCTGAGCCTAGCTTGATAGACATCACTTCCGTCGGCATCTAATTGACTGTTGGTATAGTTAATATCTGCTTGTAAGTGACGGTTAAGGTTATAAGAAACCCCGGTAAAAAACTCCCGATAATCACCTAAGCGGTTATTGCGATAGTCAATCTTATCGCCAAGTTTTAATTCCGCTTCGACAAACAGCGCATTGCTTAACTGGGCACCGGCATATAGGGTCAGTAACTTTTCGGTAAACAGCGTGGTGTTGTTGTCAATTGCCAGGCTGGACTGATCATGACGCAGGCCGACTTTATCCGCATAATTAAAGCTCGCTTCAAAATTGGACTGCATCGGGCCATCAATTGAAAAACTCGAGAGCAGGGATTTTTCCAGTAACTCGCCTTTTTGATTATGAGCGATTTGCCATTGGCCGGAAACTTTCATTTCCGACCACAGCGATTCCGGTTCACCAAAAAATAATCGGTCGAGCAAAAACTTTTCTGCACGGTAATCGACTTTCGGCATATAGCCTAAGTCGGCGCGAAAGTCTTTGTTAATTTGTTGATGCTCAGCCGTCAGGTTCCAATATTCAGATTTATGTTCAAAATTTGCCTTAATGGCACTACCGTGAAATTCATCCGCTTTTTTGCTGCGGTGTACTTGTTCGGTATAGTCGCAATCGCCAAAGCTGCAATCTGTGGCCTGAATATTATTACAGTCAGTTGCTGTATCGCCTAAGCAAAAGTCGAGAAATAGCTCGTCAGGATACTGAGTTGCAGAATTTAGTATTTGCCCGGATAGGGTGTTTGACTCGTCGATGCGATATCTGGAGTCGACACCAAACAGATAATTGTGATAGCTATCGGCTTGTCTTAAGGTGCTGATGGCACCGACAGAAAAGTCTTCGTTAATATCATAGCGGTATTTAAAGGCACTCGAATGGCTTTCAGTATTTAATGATGCGATTTCAGAACCGGTATTTCCGGGCACGATAAAGTTGGTTTCGCTATCTCGGGTAATAAATATCCCATAATTATGGGCATTTTTGGTGCCGGTTAGCTTGGCGCCAAAATCGGGATCGGCGATGTTACGGGTATAAACCAGATCGTATGGGCTGGTAAAGTAGTCGGCGTTATCTAAAAAGAATGGACGTTTTTCCTGATAAAATAACGAATAGGTCTTATTGACACTGAGCTGGCCGGCATCACTTTCTACGGTAGAAAAATCAGGGTTTAACGTAACGTTTAATAAGGTGTTGGCATTGATGCCCCAACGCAAATCCAGACCTGCTTCGAGATCGTTATCGCCTTGCCAGTCGCTTTGTGGCTGATAAATGTCTCTTTGCTCGTTCCTGTTTGCGACCAGAGTCGGCGTAAGCATCAGGTTATTGCCGGTTTGTGCATGACGAAAGCCAGATATTTCCGGAGCCTGGCATAACCAGCAATCATTGTCCCTGTCGATCGGCATATGGGAAATTCTCAGCGCTGTGTCTTTTTGATATAAACGAACCAGCTCGATGGCCCAGGTTTTTGTTTGTACGCTGTCATCAAAATTCAGCATCCGATAGGGTAGCGCGACTTCCACCTGAAAGCCGGTATCTGTTAATTTACCAAATGAATCCCATATGCCGTCCCAGGCGTCATTATTTGTGCCCTTCATGACATTTTTGATGCTGTCCATTTGCACGCCAAACGGGTTAACAAAAAACTCGTAATTGAGCCTGCGGTTGTTATAGGTGTCGAGTTTGATGCCGACAATATCGTCATTCCAGCGGCTGTCCCGATCGCCGAGAAATGCCTTGACTGTTTCGGGCTCAAGATCTTCGGCGACAAAACTGATGAAAATATATTCGCCATTTTCAATCAATCTTGCGGTAGTGCTTACCGGACTCGGTTGGTTATCCCATGGCCAGTTAACGATATTAAGCTCTATGACTTTAGCCTGTTGCCAGATTGCTTCATCTAGATTGCCATCTATGGTTGCAGAGAGTTCACTATAGGGAATGTCTATGGCGTTAATCTTATCGTTTGCCTGTACTGAATTGATAAACAGCATTAGCAATAATAAAAAGAATGCAGAAAAAATTAACCGATAGCAGTTACGACTCATTGACTGCATGTTAGCTCCAATATCTTTGTTTATTATTGTTATCTGCGAAGGTTCGCAGTACTTCCTGTGGAGGCGAATTTTTACAAATTTTTGAAACGATTACAAATTATTCATTGTTAGCTGCTATTTTAGGCCGTGTTTATTTTATCCTGGCGTTTATTTGAACCATGCCTTTACTTGATCCATGCATAGCTAAATTTCATAAACATGCTGCGCTGGCTAGCAGTTAGATCGCGAAAGTTCGCTTCTGTGTCGCTATAGTCAGAATAGCCGAGGTAAAACACGGTTTGTGGATTGAGTTTATAACCATAAAGCAATTCGGCAGATAGGGTTCTGCTGTGCTCCGTGATATCTTCAGGCGCGCTATATAGGTAATTATCCGGGTTACGTGAAGTATTGTTATAAACCAGGGTCAAGCGGACAAAACTGTTAACGTTAAATTGGTAGTTAGCACGAATATCGGTTAACCGGGCATTAAAGACATTATTGCTGTCGGCATTTAATTGTCTGAAAATTTGTTTTACTGACAGCTCCAGGTGTTTATTGGCATTCCATTTAGTCGACAAATTTAGCTGCTTTTGCTGTCCTAAGCGGTTGTTGCTGTAATCTATCGCATCGCCGATATTGATATTGCTATCTAAGCTTAAGCCCAGCAATGGTTTGATATTAGCGGTTAAATGCCATTGGTTTTCGGTAAACAGCTCTGTGTTGCCGTCAATTTTTAATGAGGACTGATCGATGCGGCTGCCAACTAGGTCGCGATGGACAAAGCCGAGTCTAAAGTAGGAATTATGCAGCGCATTGAGCTGGCCGTTGATCTCAAACTCTTTTTCGATCAGTTCATTGTTGTCATTGTGGGTAATATCCCAGTCGGAATAGATTTTAAACTGGCTCCACCAGTTGCCAGGCTCTGCATACCATTTTCTGTCGCCACCGACCGAAAACTTGTTAAAATCGATATGGGAGATAAACCCGAGATCGCCGCGAAAACCGGCATTTTGTCTGTCATAAGTCGCTCGGTAATACCAGTCGCTGTCATTATGATAAAATCCGGCTCTAAACGCATTACCGCTAAATGGCCTGTCTATTATGGTTCTTAACATTTGTTCATTAAAGTCACATTCACTGAACTGGCATTGGGTGTTTTCTGGTAATTGGCAATCAGACACTTGCTCGCTATCACAAAATTGTTCGGAAAAATGCTCAGGGTATTGTGTATTTGAATATAAAGACTGAAATTTAAAAACATCGAATTGGTTGAGGCGAAAGCGTGCATCAATGCCATGTACCGCGTTGTGATAATCCTCGGCGCTGCGCAAAGTACTGATCCAGCCCAAGGTGATATCCGAATTGTAATTATAGCGATAGCGCAATGCCGTTGCTTTGGATTCACCGTCGATTTCGGCAATCGCCGATGCCCGGTTGCCGGGGATCAGTATGTTGGTCGTGCTATCGTCGGTAACGAATAAGCCAAAAGAGTGGTCTCCTTTGCGTCCGGTTAATTTCGCGCCATAATTAGGGGCGTTGATATTACGGGTGTAAACCAGGTTGTAGTTGGAATCAAAATAATCTGCATTGTCGAGAAAGAACGGCCGCTTTTCCTGGAAATGCAGAGCAAAGTTATTATTGATATTTAACTGGGCATTGTCGGTTTCAACAGTGGAAAAATCTGGGTTGATAGTGGCATTTAATAGCAATTCAGGCGTGATCCCCCAGCGAACATCCAGACTGGCGTCTGATTTTTTATCTTCCTGCCAAAGCTCGGTGTCACTGTCTTTTTCATCATGTTTGCCGAGTACCAAGGACGGAGTGACGGTTAAATTATCCCCTTGCTTAGCGCCGATAAAACCGGTAGCGGTATGTAACTGACAGATTTCACAGTTATTACTGCGATCGAGGTAAATGTTGGACAAACGCAGTCTTTCATCGCGCGGATACATCCGCAGTAGCTCAACGCCCCAGTCTTGCAGCTGATCTTTTTCGGTAAAATTCAGCATCCTAAGTGGCAGGGCAAATTCTACTATATAGCCGTCGTCGGTAATAGTGCCGGCGCTGTCCCAGATGCCGTCCCAGGAGTCACTTTCTTTTTTAGTGACTTCATTTTCAATGCCATCAATCTGCGCGCCAAGCGGGTTAACTAAAAAGCGATACGCGCTGCGTTGGTCGTTATAAGTATCTATCTTTACCCCGACGATATCATCGCCCCAGCTTTTATCTCTGTCTTTTAAGAAAGCGCGAATTTGCTCCGGGTTTGGATCTTTGGCGATAAAGGCAATATAGAAGACTTCACCGTCTTCCATTAACCTGGCTTCGGTATAAACAGGGCTTGGAATATTGTTATAGGGGCGAGTGACATTATTGACTAGAACCTTAGTTGCCTGTTGCCACTGAGGCTCATTCAGTTGGGCATCTATGGTGATTTCGCCGGAAATGCGTGAAATTTCAATATTGACTTTTGGCGGTGTTTTTGCAGCAAGAGGCAAAGATAAAATAACTAAAAAAAGAGAAATACTGCTAATTGCTGCCAGGAATCTTGCTGTGATCGCAAACATTGATGCTTCGCCATGGTTTAAGTAAGAGGTTAACCCAGGCATTCTATGAAGTGGCTATCGTGAGTCAAAGCTTTCGCGATAATTGGTGTAATTAATGAGATTAACGGTGCTACCGTGCTGATTTTGTTAATTATTTGTTATTTTCTGTGAGCTAAGTTGCCGCAAAATAATTCGAGATTTAAAGGTCGAATTTTACTGATGATTTCGGCATAATTAGCGATATCCTTTAGTAGTGTGCGCTTTACTATGTCCTTTTCTTTATTAGATATTTTTGCCTTAGTCTGTTTTATCTTTTCCTGGATGGGGTATACCGTTTTTGCCCGTCGCAAGGCGAAAACCACTAATTGTATTGCCCGTTGTTTGCACCAGCACAGGATCCACTGGATGTATGAGGTAATGACCCGTGAGATCAAGGTAGGAGAAGCGGCATTGCTGGCAAATTTAGAGCGCAATATTGCGTTTTTTGCCTCGTCGACCTTGCTGGTGCTCGCCGGGGTGTTAACCTTATTTGCCCAGGTTGAGAAGCTCGAAGCGGTGATTACATCTATTCCTTATGCGGAAACGCCAAATCATGCGGTGATCCAGTTTAAGCTCGGCGTGTTAGCCTCGATTTTTGTTTTGGCATTTTTTCAGTTTACCTGGTCAATGCGTCAATACGGCTTTTTAAATGTCATGGTGGGGGCGGCGCCTTTGGGTGATATCAGTGAAAACGACAATTTAAAAAGTTACGCTGAGCAGATGGCAGTAGTGCAAGATCAGGCGGCACATTCTTATAATTACGGCTTGCGTTCATATTATTTTTCTATTGCGGCAATTTGCTGGTTTTTCCACCCATTATTGTTTATTTTAGCGAGCTTGTTTGTCGTCTATACCCTTTTTATTCGGGAATTTAAATCGAAAGCTGTGCGTGCTATTACCGTTGGTCAGGAGTTGCTGGCGATAGAGCGCAATGCACGCAACCAGTGAGTCATCACGAGTAACATTATTGATTGATATGAGCCATAGATATGCACATTACACCCCTGCGGATTTTGATAATTTTGACTGTCTCAAAATATCAAAAGGCATTTATTTATTGCTGATTTTTGTGCTGCGCGGTTATCTGGTGTGGTTAATGTCGGTGACGAATTTTAAAGACAGGGTCAGTATTATCCAGTGGATTTATCCAGAGCCAAAGTTATTTTATTTGAGCCTGTTATCCGGTGCGGTTGGTTTGTACCTGGTGTTAGTGTTAAGTTTACGACGGCCCAATGCCAGCGCCTGGGTACGAATGAGTTGGCAAAAATTACGTGTTATCTTACTGGTTGCATTGCTATTTGATTTTAGCGTCAACCTGGTGGGATATTTATATTTAGCGCAAGTGTCGCTTTGGTGGTTAGTGGTCAATGCCGTCATTGCCATTGGCCTTGGTTTGTTCTTATTTAACAGCAAACGGGTAACACTCAATATTGAAGAATTTCCGGAAAAACTTCCCGAGAACTAGTGATAGATATGTTAGAAACAGAAAATAATAAAGCAAAGAAAGAACAGCGATTAATTATCCTGGATACGGAAACCACGGGCATTAACCCGAAAGAAGGCCATCGTATTGTTGAAATTGGTTGTGTTGAAATGATCAACCGTCAGCTTACCGGCCGTAATTATCACGTCTATATCAAACCTATGCAAAATGGCATGCAGATGGTGATGGAGCAGGAAGTCATCAATGTTCACGGTTTAACGGATGAATTTTTACGAGACAAGCCGACGTTTGAGCAAATAGCACAGGAATTTATCGATTTTATTAAAGGCGCAGAACTGGTCATTCATAACGCCAAGTTCGATATCGGCTTTATGGATCATGAATTTATGCTCGCCAATCTCGGTTTACCTATGACTCAAGATATCTGCACCGTAACCGATACGCTGCATGTCTCAAAAGACGAGTTTGGCTCACCAAAAACCTTAGATTATTTAGCTCGTTTTTATAAGGTAGATAAGCTGGTTGATAGGACTTATCACGGCGCGTTAATCGATGCCCAGCTGCTGGCGTTTGTTTATGTTGAAATGACCCGTAAACAAGCCGCGCTTAACTTAACGGTCGGTGACGGTGCCCAGGACGGAGAAGACGCAAATGCCATTAGGCGTTTACCTGTAACGCGTGAAAAATTAAAGGTTATCCACGCATCTGCCGATGAAGAACTAGCACATAAGAAAAGACTAGCAATAGTTGCAGAAAAAGGGAGCGAGCCAATATGGCCCAATTGAGATTGATGATATCTCTTATTATCGTATGTTTATTTTCTTTATCGATAAAGGTACTCGCCTACAGTGAAACGCCGGAAATTAAATACTATGAGCAGGATGATATAACCAATCAAATTCCTTATTTTGATAATCGTTTTCATATTGACGGGCAATTAGACGAAGTGACCTTACTGTTTTATCGCAAACGTGGTACTCCGCCTATCATCTTAGTGCGCCCAGATGGCAGCAAATTTAAAATCAATACTGTTCCCCGTGAGAAAGTGCAGTGGTATGACGATCAAACCTTTGACATGATCCGTATTAAAAAGCCGATGCCAGGGCCATGGCAGGCGATTGGTGATATTTTGCCAAACAGTAAGATCATGCTGGTGACTGACGTCAGGCTGGAAGTGGAACCGTTAGCTGAAATTTTGCTTTCCGGAGAAACTTTGAAAGTAGAAGCGCAAATCTATAACAGTGACAAGGTGATTGACGATCCGTTATTTGATGACGTGATAGCGTTGGAAATTGCCTTTTATAGCACCAATAATTCTGCCTATGACAATTTTGGCGCTGAGCCTATTGATATAGGTACATTTCGTGATGATGGCTATGAATTGGATGAATATGCTAGAGACAGCTTGTTTACCGGCGAGTTTACCCTGGATTTTTCTGCAGGCGAATGGGTGCCTATCTATCGAGTGAAAATGCCAATGGCAACACGGGAGTTGCGGCAAAAACCAGTGATTGTCAGACCGAATCCTGTGGTTTTATCGGTTGAAAATTCGATCAACCCTGAGCAACCTCACAAACTAGTTATTACTATTGATGAAACTTATGTTGACCCGGACAGCTTAATTTTTCAGGGTAAAGTTATTTATCCCGACAGGCAAAGTGAGCCGTTTGCCATTATGGAAGGTTCAGGCAAACAGCGGATAAAGATGATCGATTATACCGAGCCTGGCCTGCACAGGGTCAGCTTAAATGCCTTTGGCAAGACCATTAATGGCAGGGAATTTCGTTTAGTGGTGCCGGATTTTAGCTTTAATGTTGAACGCCCTGATGGCCCTTTAGTGCCAACCTTGGACGATGAGTCTAAAGAAAGCTCTGCTGAGCTGGCAGCACGGAAAATGGCAGAAAAAATTGCCGAAGAAAAGGCACTGTTTGAAATGCAGTTAGCCGAGGCGAAAGCCGAGCAACAGGCAAAAGCAGAAGCTAAACAACAACAAACCTTGATTATTATCGGTATCGCTAATGGTTTGATTATTTTGCTAGGTATTGGAGTGTTCTTCTATTTACGTAAAAAGAAACTGGCGGGTAAGACGTAAAATTTCGGCTGAGTTTGGCTTATTTGCTGTGTTTTTCGACTTATTGTTCATCAATTGTCCATATAGTTAATTAATGCTAAAAAAGTGGTTGACGCATCGGATTGTTAACCGTATTATTCCCGCCGCATTCAACGACTTGTTGTTGAAAGTGATAATTAAAGTGCGGAGTGGTAGTTCAGTTGGTTAGAATACCGGCCTGTCACGCCGGGGGTCGCGGGTTCGAGTCCCGTCCACTCCGCCAATTAATTATTGCTAAATATCTGCTGCGGAGTGGTAGTTCAGTTGGTTAGAATACCGGCCTGTCACGCCGGGGGTCGCG
>CAZUHQ010000111.1:0-12443 GCA_964620605.1 uncultured Thalassotalea sp. | reverse complement strand
CGTTGTTCGCCTTGAGTGATTTATCTCGCTGTGTTGAGCTAATGTTTTAAGAAAAGTGATAGCTCCAGGTTAAAATAAGGCTCTGGATAGGGAAAGCCCCTTTCGAAGGGACTAATTCAAAGCCACCTTCTTTAGAAGGTGTGTCCTGTCCTGAAATGTGTTTACACTTTTAGGACAGGACAGTGGGCTCTTATTACTTTATTGAACCGAAAACGTAACGAGTGCGACTAAAAAACGGTTGCTCCGGAGTTAGCAGGGTATTGTCTAACCTTACTCCTGTTAGTTTATTGTTCGCCCGCTGTGGTTCTAAACAAAATGCAGCTCTGGCTTGGTAACGGCACTGCTGTTTGCCTAAATGGCTGCCGTCAATATAGTTTGCGGTATAAAATACCATGCTCGGCTGATCTGTATATAGGGTCAGCGTCCGGCCTGAATCTGGTTCTAGAACCTGCGCAGCGTAAGTTTGGCCTGAAAGTACCTCATCGTTAACCAGCCAGTAATTATCATAGCCTTTGCCTATGGTTATTTGTTGATCTGCGCTGTTAATATCCTGGCCGATTGTTTTGCCTTGAGTAAAATCATGTGGGGTATTAGCAACAGCGGCAATTTCGCCGGTTGGGTATGCTTGTGGTGTCATTGGCAAAAAATAATCGGCGTTTAACCTCAGTCGATGTTGATTGATATCACCACTGTGATGACCGGCTAAATTGAAATAGCTGTGCTGAGTGAGGTTGACCAGTGTAGGTTTATCTGTGGAGGCAAAATATTCTACGCTCAGTTCATTGTTATCATTGAGTCGATAGTTAACCTTAAATTGCACATTGCCGGGGAATCCTGCTTCAGCGTCCGGACTCAGATATGACAAAGTTAAACAGGCGCTATCAGAGCCTTCGCTGGTCTGTGCCTGCCATAATTGTTTATTTAGGGCTTGCTCACCGCCATGGAGCTGACTGTTAGGAGCATTGAGTTTGAGCTGAAATTCTTGACCGAAAATAGTGGCTTTGCCTTGATAAATGCGTCCGGCATAACGGCCAATAATGGCGCCGAGATAATAAGTGTCAGCTTCATAGTCAGCGACCTTGTCATAGCCGAGCACTATATCGGCTAATTGCCTAGTGCTGTCTGGCGCTAAAATAGCGACGATAATGCCACCGTAGTTAGTGATTTTTACCTGCATGCCGTTGGCATTTTTTAAGCTATAAAGTGTTGCCTGCTCGCCAGTCGATAACGAGCCAAAACTTTGTTGGCTGATGCGATTAAAAGCTGAATTGTCAGTCAAAGAATTTCCTTAAATGAATGGAAAGGCAAGTTCTCTATACTAACTAAGTGATTGCTAGACGCAATCATTGTTTTAATTGTGCCGATAGAAAATGTTATCTTTGAATTTTGTCTATTAGAAATCATAGGAAACTCAATGGAAGATATCATTATCCGAGCCGCCACACTTGCCGATATTGAGCAGCTAAAAGAATTTGAACAGGGAGTGATCAAGGCTGAGCGACCATTTGATCCTGAGTTAAACCCTGATCCTGTCTGTTATTACGACCTTGAACAGCTAATAAAACAGGATAATTGCTATCTGGCGGTTGCTGAGTCGTCAGGTGATAAGCAGCAAAACAGGCTTGTTGGCTGTGGTTATGCGCGGATAGAAAAGGCCAAACCCTACGTGAACTATCGTTTTTTCAGTTACTTGGGGTTTATGTATGTTGAGCCAGCATTTCGTGGGCAGGGCATTAATCAGTTGGTTATTAATTACTTGGCGAATTGGTCTGCTGAGCAGGGAGTTACCATGTTACATTTGGATGTTTTCGCCGAAAATGTTGCGGCAATTCGCGCTTATCAAAAAGTCGGGTTTAATGCTCGTTTAGTTGAAATGCGATGTGATATTGCTAAAAATATGGGTAATTAATTGTAAAATATATGTTAAAGTCAAAAGGGTTATTTGGTGATTTTTATTTAAAGGAGTGATTTTATTTATGGAAAATAAACTATGGTTAACAGCTTTTATTGGTATAAGTGCTATATCTTTCCCTGGTCATGCAGAAGAAATATCCAAACATCTTGCGACTGTTGTAGCGCCTGAACCTATCGAGCGAATTCATCCAAAATATCCTATATCAGCCGCGCGCGAAGGACGCTCTGGCTGGTCAAGGTTTAGTTTTGTTGTTGAAAAAGACGGCAGCGTTTCTAATATTGTTGAAATCGATTCTTCCGGTAGTCGGGACTTATCCATCGAAGCAAAAAAAGCGTTAGCGCAATGGCGCTATACTCCGGCAATGGAAAATGGTGAGCCGGTTCAACAGTGCCTGAACACAGTGCAGCTGGATTTTAAAATGGAGAATGGTCAGGATAGAGTCAGAAAACGTTTTGCAAAAAAATACCGCAAGGCGCTTGATGCCTTGGAACAGCAAGATTTTTCCGAGGTCGAAGAACTGATCGAAGAAATGTCTGCCATGAGATACAAGTTTGCTGCTGAAAGTAATTACTTGCATACTGTCTCAGCTTCTTATGCTGAAGTACGCGGTGATAAAGCAGAGCAATATCTTCACCTTAGCAGTATTTCATTTCTTAATGATGATAAAAAATCACAAGATTATCAGTTAGCGGTGCTAAATAATCGTTTTAGTTTAGCGCTTGAGCTGAATTATTATCGTGCGGCCTATGAGATTTATCAGCAGCTTGAAAAGCTTGAATCCGCGAAACCGCATTTGGCTCAATATCAACAAGTGATCGCAAAAATTGATGAATTTCTTGCCAGTGAACAAGAGCTAGTGGTCAGTGGTGAAATTGCCGATAAAGATTATTGGCATTATTCGTTAGTGCGTAATCGTTTTTCATTAACTGATATCTCGGGGCGGTTAACTAAACTGGATGTTCGTTGTGCCAATAAACATCATATTTATACTGTAGAAAATAATAATACCTGGAGTATGCCGTCAGGTTGGAAAAATTGCGATTTGTATATTTATGGCGAAAACAGCAGTCGTTTTACCTTGGTAGAGCATGGCACTTAGCCTGCAATCAGTGGATTCGCGATTTTTTGCTAAAACTAATGAGATGCAACCGGTAGTTGACAAATTACCAACCCTGATTGCTGGTTAGCAACTATTTGATTTTTTATCATTTTTCCGATTTTACTTCATAGGAATTAATAAAATGATTTTAGCAGAAAAGATTATTAAATTGAGAAAGCACTTTGGCTGGTCGCAAGAAGAATTGGCTGAAAAGCTGGCGGTATCGCGGCAATCCGTGTCTAAATGGGAAAGCACTAATAGCGTACCTGATCTCAATAAAATAATTAAACTGGCGGAGATCTTTAGTGTCTCGACTGACTTTTTGTTAAAAGATGAACTGGAAACTACCGAGTATCTTAGCGAAGCGCAAGAGGCGAATGTTGCGCAAATTAGCCTTGAGCAAGCATTAAATTTTGTCGATATCAAAATTACAGAAGCCAGATTAATCACTAAAGGCGTTATGCTTAGTATGATGTCAGTCGTGCCGTTATTTATGCTACTGGCACTGGCGGAAACTAATCAGTTTGGCCTCACAAAAAAAATGGCCGCCGCCTTGGGAATAGTCGCAATCTTGATGATAGTATCTTTGGCGGTGAGCTTTTTTATCAAAACCAATCAGCATAAAAAGGAATTACAGCAAATTACCGGTGAACATTTTGAACTGGCTTATGGGGTTCATAGTGCGTTAAGCCAAAAGCTGGAGAACTTTAGAGCGCTATATTACCAGCGACTCTCCTTAGCTGTATTTTTATTTATATTTAGCTCAGTTCCCTTGATGATGAGCGCAATTTTCTCAGCGTCCGGCAATGCCATTTTAATGATGCTATGTTTATTATTCATTATTATTGCACTTGGTATCTATTTTGTTATGCCGGTTTCCACTGAATTTGAAGCCTATCAATATTTATTGGTTGAAGGCGATCTGGATGCCGGAAAAAGTGATGCTATCAAGCAAGCAGAAAAACTTGCGGCATTTTTTTGGCCTTTGGTGTTGGCTATTTATCTCGCCTGGAGCTTATGGACCATGCATTGGGGGGTTACCTGGATAGTCTTTCCGATCAGTGCTGCTGTATTCGCTGCGCTAGTTGGCCTGATGGGTATGATTAAAAAAACGCAGGATTAAATTATTGGCATTTAGCCGCTAACCAACCCCGAATACTAAAGTATTAGCGTGACGTGATTTAATCACAGGTATGAAAAAGTAGATGGAGTTTTTGAATTTAATTGTTAGGGCTTCCTAGCAATTGCTTTTTGCTGTACTACAATTAAGAAGCGAAGCAGATTCCACTTCTTTGTTTCATGAGCATGCGTCTTAATGTGCAGGTTTGCAGTATTCATTAAGACGCATTTTACTGATACTTTCCCCTCTTTGTATCAAGCCAAATTAAAATTTTTTCTTAAAACAAACTTTTTAATTTGTGTTGCGACTTAATGTTTAGCGTTTAATATTTCTAATTAAGGACAACAAATGCTTAACATTAGATTAAAAATTATTGCAATCCCCATCATAGTAGTGACTTTGGCAACAACGGTCAGTTCTTTTGCCGATGATTATTCAGTTGATAGCAGTCAAGTGTTATCTCAGCAGTATGACGATATTGTTGAACTAATTGCAGATAATCAACAGGATAAATTTTTCCAACTGTTGGAAACAGGCTTTGATATTAACTCTGTGATGCTTGGCGATGGCACGCCACTGATTATCGCAATTCAAAACAATCACAATCAATTTGCCGGTAAATTGATTGAACTAGGCGCAGATATAGAATTGGCAGCACCACAAGATGCAAACCCTCTAATTAATGCCGCTATTTACAATAATATCGAAATGGTAAAACTGTTATTAACTAAAGGGGCGTTTATTGATGCAATTGTAAAGTATGACGAAACTGCCCTTATTGCCGCGTCCAGAGAGGGGCATCTCGAAATGGTCAAACTCTTGGTGGCAAATGGCGCTAATGTGAATCAGGGAGTTAATGTCGAAACTGTTAAAGGAATTGAATATCGCTCTCCGCTTAACGTAGCTGGAAATATTGCCATAGCAAATTTTCTAAGAAAACATGGTGCAAAGCAGTAATAAGCTAAATTCAGGTTTAAAGATATCCCTATGCCGTGGATACTTAAACGATAAGGCTTTTATTGCTTTTAACCTGATTGGCATAGCGCTAGAATGTGCTTCACGTCTTTTTAATGAGTTATGTGAAGCTTATTTTAGAACTTTATGACCAATAGAACTCTCTTTACCGCTAAATATGTGCTTAATAAACCTTATTTTCTCGAATGTTATCAGCAATCCGTGACAGAAGATCATTCCTGGCGCGCATATGCCAAGGCATTGTTTTTTTGCTTATTTGGTGCAGTGTTAGTGATATTTACCCCGCTAAACATCTATGTTGCCTGGTTTATCTTTGTTTTAGGGCTGGTGGAAGCGCTCAGCGTGTATTATCAAAAGCCCTGGTGGATTTTCCGCCAGCTGTTGGGTAAAACCGCAAACAACGAAATCACATTAAACATAGATGACAATGGCATTAATACATCATCGTTGTATGGTCAGCAGCAGTTGTTATGGCAGGATATTCAGGCGTTAAATCGAACCGAGCTGGGCTGGATTTTAGAACATAAGAACGGCAGAAATTATATTTCCGCCAGTGTGCTATCGACTGAGGCAGCGGCGTTTTTGGCGAGCCAGACGCAAAAGCTACAACACTAGTTTCTTATGTCTAGCCAATCAAATTCCTTTCGCTTATCCAGTGCCAAGTTTATTTTGCCTTTTGTCAGTCTTTGGCTGTTAGCCATAGCTTATTCTTCACTGCCCTTGAGCCAGTTAGCCGATTACAGCTTGTTTAGTTTACTTGGTATGCTCGGCGCTATTTTTGCCAGTTCAACTGGTGCCGGTGGTGGTGTAGTGTTTATTCCGGCATTTAACGAATTGGCATTTACCGAACAACAGGCGATCGCCACCAGCTTTGCCATCCAGTGTTTTGGTATGACCGCCGGTGCAGTTACCTGGTGGCTGCATTATCGACAAGAAAAAACCGAATTGCGATTATGGTTTGGTTTTAAGCGCATTATTAGTGTGACCACCATTAGCGCTATTCTAGGGATCTGGCTGGTTTATGGTAAAAGCATTGCGGCGCCATCGAGTTTGCATCAAAGTTTTAGCTGGTTTTCTCTGCTACTTGGTTTGTTTATCGTTATTAGTGTTTATTTTGTTAAGGCGTCAAGAGAACGTAGCCAGATAAAGTCTTTTGATTATTTCGCGTTAGTCGCTATAGGTATAGCTGGTGGCGGCATTACTGCCTGGCTGTCGGTGGGGGTTGGCGAGCTATTGGCAATTTACCTGATCTTACGCCGTTTTGATGTCACTATGGCGGTAGCTGCTGCGGTTATTGTTTCTGCATTTACCGTGTGGTCGGCGATTAGTCAACATACCTTAGTAGCATTTAATGTTTACTGGCAGGTGGTACTATTTGCTGGCCCTGGGGCTGTTTTAGGGGGGATTTTAGCGAAAACCCTGGTCAGTTATTTATCTGCAACTAAGCTCAAGTTATTTTTTGCATTTTGGCTGTTAGTGATAGGGTTTGTTGGCATTAAAATTTAGTTTAATTGCACTAGCGACATTCACTTGCTTTATTGCCAAGGGGCATTAGATGTTAATTGCTATCTACTGGTGACAATTGACAATATTGTCACCAGATGGTCATGAATAAGCTAAGTCTAGAAATATTATGTATAGCTTGGTGTGATGGTTGAACAGTTTAGGCAAATTTATTAGGTACTACTTAGGTATAAATGAAGTAGTCAAGCCATATTGACCACAGCTTTGTAGTTTAGCCAGTAAATACCTTTGTTCTGCGCTGTCAAAATAGCTTTAATTACTGAGAGTAATGATAAAAGTAGTAATCATTACAAATTATTACGTTAGAAGGTTACCCTTCCATTAATAACATTTCAGTGATTTTTTTCATATCTAAATCAAAATCATCGGCTCTTACACTTTTAACAATAAAGTCGTCAGTTTTACTTAAATCAATATCTTGGGTATTAAGATAGTGTCTAAGTTTGACACTATAAAAGGAACGTACTGTAGGGGTAGTGGGATCTTCGTTATTTCTTTGTTCAACAATTGCCAGCTTTTTTGAATTAAGCTGTACTAATGAGCCTACAGGAAATGCGCCTACACAGCGTATAAATTCTTCAACCAGGCCCTCATCCAAATGATTTTCTTTTACTAATTCTCTTAGGATGCTAAAAGCTTTCATATGAGTAAAGCCCTCTTTATACACCCTGTTTGCAGTTAGCGCATCGAAAATATCACAAATAGCAATCATGCGGCCAAACTTAGAAATATCCTCACCTTTTACATTATAAGGGTATCCATGACCGTTTAATTTTTCATGATGTAAAGCTGCAACTTCTAAACTGAGTTTTGATATGCCAGGTGTTTTTTTAATGATATCGATAGAGTGATTAGCATGAGTTTTCATCACAGTAAATTCAGCATCTGTTAACTTGCCTGGCTTATTTAAAATCTCATCAGGTATCATTATTTTTCCTATATCATGTAAAAAAGCACCAATTGACAGGTGTTGAACTACTTTTTTACTGATATTAAGGTAGCGAGCAAATATACTCATGTAGACACATACCGCTACCGAATGCTCCAGCAAGTATTCATCTTTTTCTCTAATATTGATCACGCAAGCCAAAGAGTCTGGGTTGTTGAAAACTGTATCTACAGTTTTATTGGTAATATCTATAACCGGCTCTAGATCTAAATCACAGCCATTTAAGGCATCTGCAAATACTTTTTTCTGGATTGATTTGGACTGATCAAAAAGTACCTTTGCTTGTTTAACTTCAGCAGCTATGGTTTCGCGATCTTTGGGGGCGCTCTTTAACTGCTTGGTCTTCGATTTATCGATAAGAACTGACTCAACACCTTTACTTTTCAAATGAAGGATCACAGCGTCACTTTTTATATGGCCAGGAGCCGACAAAGTAAAAGAACCTGATTGTGTAGCAATATCGACTACATAATGACCAATTGATACTTCAGATAATTTAAGCTCGACAATCATAAAAAATAACTACAACCCTAAGCCCATTATTCAAGGCTTGTTACTTATTAATTGAAACAAAGAATATCAAAATACCAGAACTAGACTACCCAGTCATGTTTTTTCCTGCCACTGTTTAAAAGCGTTAAAATTAAACATACTCTTGTAAAAAGTGTTGTGCCCTATGCTTTAATTTAAGGTAAAATATTAGTCTTATCGCAATTTCAACCTTCTAGGTATCCACTCCTGGTTACTAAAATCAGCATTTTTATCTCAAATAGATCAGTAAAAAATTAATCTTTTGCCAGTTTTTGGGACACAGATCCACAAAACCCCACAAAAACATCAACTTCCTTATAAGCCCTAATTTTATTAGTGATCGTGGCGATTAAAATAACCATTCTTTGCTTGACATCACTTTACTTTACTCACTAAACTGTATCAATGTGGAGAAAAGTGGGAAATTGTGGATCTAGGTAGATCGCAAAAATAAAAATAGGGTTATGTTCAGAGGCACCAGCGCAATCACGCTTGACAGTAAAAATAGGATCACGATACCAACTCGGTATCGCGAAGAGCTATTTGCTGATTGCCAGGGAAAAATGGTCTGTACCGTTGATATCCAACATCCTTGTTTATTGCTTTATCCAGTTCCTGAATGGGAAGAAATTGAATTAAAACTTTGTGGATTATCGAGTATGAATCCGCAAGAAAGACTGTTACAGCAGGTATTGTTAGGCAACGCTTCTGACTGTGAAATTGATAAGAGTGGTCGCTTATTAATCAATGGTCCGCTGCGTAACCATGCAGGCTTGGAAAAGAATATTATGTTGGTTGGTCAGCTGAAAAAATTTGAAATTTGGAGTGAGCAGGCCTGGCAAGCACAAATGCAGCAAGGCATAGCGAAAATACAGTCGGGTGAAATTGAACTAACAGAACGATTACTTGATCTGTCTTTATAACCAATAGAATTACAACAAAACGGCGTTTATAAAAATGCAAACAGATAAGTCTCACATTTCTGTGTTGCTTGACGAAGCAACGACAGGACTCGCGATACAAGCAGACGGTATTTATATCGATTGTACCTTTGGTCGCGGCGGCCACTCGGGACTTATCCTCACTAAGCTCTCTGAACGGGGGCGTTTAATTGCCATAGATAGAGATCCAACAGCAATTGAAGCGGCAAAGAAGTTTGCTGATGATAAGCGTTTTGGCATCGAACACTATGGCTTTGCCGAACTTGAATCGATTGCAGCAAAACATCAGCTGTTAGGCCAGGTAGACGGCATTTTACTCGACCTTGGGGTTTCTTCTCCGCAACTGGATCAGGCCGAACGGGGTTTTAGCTTTATGAAAGATGGCCCGCTCGATATGCGCATGGATACCACGCGTGGCCAAACGGCGGCACAGTGGTTAGCGACTGCCGATGTTGAAGATATCAGCTGGGTGCTAAAAACCTTTGGTGAAGAAAAGCACGCCTGGCGCATTGCCAATGCTATCGTTGATACCCGGGATGAATCACCGCTGACTCGCACCAGCGAGCTGGCAGAGTTGATTAAGAAAACTGCACCGCAGCGTGAGATCAAAAAACATCCGGCAACTCGCTGCTTTCAGGCGATCCGTATCTATATTAACAGTGAATTAGAGCAGATCGAAAAAGCCCTTAATGCCGCGCTTAAGGTGCTAAAACCTGGCGGACGTTTGGTAGTGATCAGCTTTCATTCACTTGAAGACCGCCTGGTAAAACAGTTTATGAAAAAGCACTCACAAGGTAAGCAGGTGCCACGGGGTTTGCCGATCAGCGAAGAAGAATTGAATAAAGGTAAAAAATTGAGCCTGATTGGTCGCAAGCAAAAGCCGTCCAAGCAGGAAGTAACAGAGAATGTCAGGGCGCGCAGCTCAGTAATGCGAGTTGCAGAGCGTTTAGCGGATTAATTATGGCGAGCGCAAAGGTCGTGCTGGCGTTCGAAGTATGGCATGACATTAAGCAACACTTGCTGTCATACCTGCTGTTGCTGTTAGTGGTAGTGTCGGCATTTTCGGTGATTTATTTCACCCATTTAAATCGTCAGAGTACTAGTGAGTTAGAGCAGCTTCTAGCCGAACGGGATGAACTGGATATTGAATGGCGCAATTTACTGCTCGAACAAAACAGCCTGGCTGAACACAGCGCGATAGAAAGCAAGGCTGAGAAATTATTAAACATGGTAAGACCAACGGTGCAATCCGAAGTGATTGTCAGAAATTAAACGAAGGTAAGCGTGAATAAGAAAACGGCAAAATATCAACCTACAACAGTGGCATGGCGGTTTTACCTCGTGCTGGTTGTGATTGCGCTTGTTTATGCCGGTCTTGCTGCCCGCACCGCCTATATTCAGGTGATAGAGCCTGATATGTTGAAAAAACAAGGGGATATGCGCTCGTTAAGAACTGCATCGAACAAGGTACATCGTGGTTCTATTGTTGATCGCAATGGTCATGAGCTGGCGGTTAGTGTGCCGGTGGAAACCGTGTGGGCAGATCCTAAAATTATTATGGAAAACAATGCTCTGGCCATGGTAGATCACTGGCAGGCGTTGGCGGATGTTTTAGATAAAAATGTTAACAAAATTAAAGAACGGGTCACTCGCAATCCGGCGAAACGTTTTGTTTATGTCGAACGTCAGGTATCGCCGGCGATGGCAAATTATATTAAACAGCTAAAAATTCCTGGTATTTACTTAAGGAAAGAGTCAAAACGCTTTTATCCTGCGGGGGAGATCAGTGCGCACCTTGTAGGTTTTACCAATGTTGATGATAAAGGCATCGAAGGGGTTGAGCGGGTTTATAATCAGCTGTTAACTGGTGAGAATGGTAAAAAGCGCTATCGTAAAGATGCCAAAGGTCATCGCATTGAAGTGCTTGAAGATGTCGAGTCAGTACAGCCGCAGGACTTAACGTTAAGCATAGATCAGCGTATTCAGGCACTGGCTTATCAAGAATTAAAAGGGGCGGTAAAAGCGTTTAAAGCATCTTCAGGATCTGTGGTGGTTACGAATGTTCACAGCGGTGAAATTCTCGCGTTAGCTAACAGCCCGTCGTTTAACCCGAATAACCGTTCTAATACCGCGATTCACAGATTCAGAAACCGCGCGATAACCGACTTTTACGAGCCGGGTTCAACATTGAAACCGTTAACCGTTTTGACTGCGATGGAGTTTGGATCGATTGAAGCGGATACTGTGATTAATACTTCTCCTGGCTGGATGCGCTTAGGTGGTAGTCGGGTTAGCGATCCTGTTAACCGCGGCAAGTTATCGATCACCGACATTCTGGTGCATTCTTCTAATATGGGCACCACTAAACTGGCATTGTCGGTGCCGAAAGAATATTTACTGGATAAGTTTTTTGATGCCGGCTTTGGTGAAGAAACCGGCACCGGCCTGATAGGGGAAAGCTCAGGTATTATGCATGATCGCAGCCGCTGGTCGCAGTTTGAACTGGCTACCCTCTCCTGGGGTCATGGTGTAGCAGCAACGCCATTGCAATTAGCGCGTTTTTATTCTGCACTCGGCAATGGCGGCGTTAAAGTTCCTTTATCAATTATTAAACAAGAAAAAACTGATAATACAGGGTTAGCTAAAGAACGTATTTTCTCTAAAGCCAATACCGCAAAATTACTGCCTATGCTTGAAGCTGTAGTCAACGAACACACGCCGTTGGCGAAAGTGCCTGGTTATCGCGTGGGTGGTAAAACCGGTACTGCGATTAAGGCGGTTGCCGGGGGGTATGGTAACGACTATGTCGGTTTATTTGCCGGTGTCGCGCCGATCACTAAACCTGAGCTTGCCGTAGTGGTAGTGATTAATGAACCAGGTGGCGATTTATACCATGGCGGCGAAGTGGCAGCGCCAGTGTTTTCCCGTGTGATGAAAGGAGCACTGCGGCTGTTAAATATTGCCCCGGATAATGCGACTCAGGTAGCTAATGCCCCTCAGGCCAAGGAGTTAACCAGTGTGTAGCTCTGACGGTAAAATGATTGCCAAGTTACTCGCGCAATTTGCTATTAAGGTTGAGCTAGCGCTTAGCGAACAAAAGCGCCAGTTAGTAAACGATAGTCGCGCTTTAGCTGCCGGTGATATTTTCTGCGCGGTTAATGGCACAACAGCTCAGGGGCGAGTATTTATTCCACAGGCATTAGCCGCGGATTGTCATTTGATTTTGGTTGAAACGAATAACAGTCGCGAACATGGCAGTCTTGCTATGATGCAATCTGCCTCAGGCTTTACTGTACCTGTGATTGAATTTTATCGGTTGAATCAGCAACTATTTCAATTAGCCAGTGCGTATTATCAGCAGCCACAGCAGCAACTTTCAGTGATCGGGG
>CAZUHQ010000110.1:0-12476 GCA_964620605.1 uncultured Thalassotalea sp. | reverse complement strand
ATACTTCTGATTTTATTATGTTTTGTCGGGCTTATTTCGCAGGCGTTTAACGTTTATTTTTTAGGTGCTATCAAAGATTTTATGGCATTGTTGTTTTCGGTAGCCTTACCTTTCATTATTGTTTTAGGATTAGCTGATAGTAGAAAAGCTAAAGAAACGATTCTTTTTACCATCATTATTGCGGCAGTTGCCATTGCCTATAACGGTCATACCCAGGTAGTGTCGGAGTATGGCATAGGTTGGTCGGGGGCAGAAATACTGGATCAGCATGGTGATCTGCGGATACGTTATGTTGGCATTTTCAGTGATCCAAATGATCTTGGCTTGCTGTTTGTCATGACCTTACCGTTAATTTTCTACTTTTATAGTCGTACTAACGCCTTAATGAAATTTATTTACCTGTTGATTATTTTATTCCTGCTATATGGTGTTTATTTAACAAATTCCAGAGGAACCTTGTTGAGCGTGCTTGCTCTATGTGCTGGTTATGCGATTAAACGATATGGTAAAATTGCAGCAAATTTGATGTTGGTAGGTGCTCTGCCTGTACTTGCCGTTGTTTTTAGCGGATTTCGCTCGATTAGCGCCAGTGAAGAGTCGGCTTATGGGCGCTTGGATGCTTGGTATGCCGGAACGCAAATGCTAAAAAGTAACCCCTTTTTTGGTACCGGGCTAGGCGGGTTTTTAGATAATCATTATTTAACTGCTCATAATACTTATGTACTTTGCTGGAGTGAACTAGGGGTTGTTGGGTTTTTATTGTGGTTTTCGTTTTTATTCTCGATCATTCTATTACTTTATAAAATCTCTTTTGATGAGATAACAATAGATCAACATAAATTGCAGAAGAACAAGGCACTTACTATTGAAGATTTTGAACAGTATCGCTTAATGGCAAAAACTTTGTTTTACAGTTTATGTGGTTTTGCTTTTGGCGTAATGTTTTTAAGTCGTCTCACTTTCGTACCTTTATATATGTTTTGTGCGATTGGCGTAGGAGTTATTCATAAGTTGAATAACTATTTGGATGTGGAATATAAGTTGACGGGAAGTATCTTTAAACGCATGTGTTTAATTGCTTTCTTGGTCTTATTTGGTATAAATTTATCGCTCAAGTTTCTGCTATAAGTTTAATCATTAAGCGGTTAATTTAAGTCATTGAAAATGGCGCTCGGCTTGTTTAGAAACTATAAAAAGGTATGCTGTCAGGTAATGGCCTATTATGAATCTCCATGTTATCAATCGTTTTAAAGTGATAGGGGGATGGAATATTAGCCAATTGACTGGCGATTCGTTCTAAAAAGTTAAAGGTATAGTCGGTGATATTCTCTTGGCTGACGAAGCGCTTGATTTGTGATTGAGCAATGTCTTTATTGTTGCTTACAACTATGTCAGAGAATTCTTCTAAATGCCTATTATATAAGCCATGATATTCAGAGCGGTACACTGAGTGTTTAAATGATAAATAATTGCCTGAAATATTAATGCGTGGCTTTGCATAGTACCAATTTTGCTTTGGTATATAGTCTTTAATTAAATTGACTCGGGTGTCGAAAGTCTGCAAATTAAGAAAAAGGTTATCATTAATATTTAGAGATTTTAACCTACCGTTGAGTCGAAAAATATGGCGTTGATATGGTTGCTGAAATAGGAATAGGTTTGATGCGAACCGGCTTGCGCCATCCGAGCTACCAGTATTATCGCCTCCAACTCTGATTGCATAGTTCTTACTTCTTATTAAAATGACATTGCCAACCACATCATGATTAATAGCGGGCAGAGGTTCGTATTCTTCATAGCCTATTAATTCCAAAGCATATATTGATTGCCTTAAATTACTGTTTTCGATCCAGTTATTGTAAATCTCCGCTCGCTCCGCCCTTGATTTAATCGCATTTCCTCTGTTGTTGTGTAGAAAGCTCTTGCTGATTGAAAATATACTGCCTGGGAAACGATCTCTATCGGTTGACATATAAATGCCGTGTTTCCAGTTCCTATTTTCTTCCTTGCCGCCACTGTCCCGAACTTCAATATGGCTTAGCGCTAAGCTACCAGAGTGAAAATCTGTACCAAGAATACCATTGCCGCATTGATGCATTAAGGTTTTAGTGATTGAGACAAATGCAGATTCATGGCGGTAACATATGCCAGCTTGTGTCAATTCAAGGTTACTGATGCGCCAGTGGTGAGAATTACGTAGAGAAAGCGCCCAATTGTATTTAGAACCAGCTCCTGTGATTATTGGACGTTTCCCTTTAACAGCTACGCCGATAAGTTGAATGGGTTTTGATGATGTCCCAGATACTCCCCTGATGTCTACACCACTATAGGTCGCATTGCCTTCGAGTAGAATTTTATCGCCAGGAGCCAGCATAGCTACTATGGCATTAATATTTTTGTGCTCACTATTTGGCCCAACAAGCCATACTTTAGGTTTTCTACTTTTTAGTTTGGTTTGTATATTCCAAAATATGCTACCTGTATTTTTGTTTACGGCCGATGGAGCCGTTTCGACAATGTTTAACGAAAAATAGCTGTTTTTTTGATAGTACTTAGCAGAATGGGTTTTGAGTACTAATGAATCGTTTTCACTGATTGTGATGGGGAATGAGCTAAAAGCTTGCTGGTTTTTTGAAGCTAGTAGCTGATGTTCCGTATATAGCTCGATTGGGGCGTCGCCAATGTTAATAAAACGCAGGCAATTTGAGGTAATAAGTGTATTTGGTTCGACGTTAATTGCTGTGGCAAATGCAGATTTTTTTCGCTTTTGCCACTTAAAAGACAAGTCAATTATTTTACATTCAGTAGTATTTTTCTTATCTATCGCATTTGTTTCAAAGCTAGCCGCAAGACTAGGCAAGGATAAAGTCAACGCGGATAAATAAAATATACCGATGAAAAGTTTCATTATTGCTTAACTAGCTTACTACGTTGAAATATTGCAATTCCTTGTTGAAGCAAGTTTTTGACAGGCTTTTCGAAATGTTTAGCTATTAGCCATGCGATTAAGCTGATCAATGCTATTGAGATGAATGGAAGTATCAAGGCTAAAACGTTAGGTACTAAATGCTCCATTTTTATCACTAGCGCTATCATGATATTTTCGTGCAAGAGATATAATGGATAGCTGATAAAACCAAAAAATAGCAATGAAGGGTGGCTTAGTACTCGTTGTAGCCTTTCTTGGGTTAAGGATAATGCGAAGAAAGCGACAATTAGAACTAGAGTAAATAGCTTTAATAAATCGTTGTTAACGATAAATAAGGCACTTATAGCTGCTATCAGCAGACCATAAATATACCAGAGCTGGTTTTGCTCCTTTTTAAATAGGTAAAAAGCTGAGCCTGCGGCAAACCAGCCAAAATGCTTAAAACTTAAATTAGCGGTAATTGAGTAGGCTATGGAGAACAACTTAACATTGGTGTTTTGGCTTAAGTAAGCAATCGCCTGATCTGATAAAAAGCATAAAAACAACAGGGTTACTAATGTACGACTTCCCCATAGAAAATACGCAATAGCTGCAATTATATAGAACTTAAATTCGACATAGAGTGACCAAAAGGCATTTTCAATGCTTTCAAAAGGAAGGCCGGTAAATTTCCCTAGTAAATAAGGTTCTATAAAGGTTAAACCTGGAATTAAATCTAATGCTTGAGGGGAACCGTTTGGTCGTTCGGGTAGCAAGGGAGCGGTAAGGAAAATCAACAGACTACATATCAGCATGGCTGGAAATAGACGCAACCAGCGATGATAGACAAATTCAGGGAAGCGTTGACAGCGCTCTAGTGTCATTAAAATAACAAAACCAGAAATAAGGAAAAATAGCTGAACGCCAAGAAAGCCATATTTAAATAATAAAAACTCACTGACGGCATTACCATAGGGGACAATTTCACTCCAGCGGAAAAAAGCGTGATAGAAAACTACCAATAGAATTGCAATGCCCCTATGGCCGTCTAAATAGTTAATGCGTTTCATGTAAAAGTAGCTTCCCTAGCGGATTGTTTGAGCTAATGATGTTAGCCATACATGGTAACCTTTTTTGCTCAAGTGCACACCATCACCAAGGTGAAATATTGCCTTGAGCCCTGAATCATCCATAAGCTTGTCGTTGATATTGATAAAATTCACGTTTGGAAACTTCGAAGCCATTAGCGCAACATGCTGGTTTAATTGTGCTATTTGAGCATTGCTGGTATAGGAAACAAACTGCTCCGTGATTGGTAATATAGCGGATAAAGTAATAGGGATTGTTCTTGGCACTGATAGAATAATGTTTTCAATATTTTTTGCTATGATTACAGGCGTGCGATATTTTAGATCGTTATGGCCGATAGCTATCACCAGTTGTTTTGTCGTCTCTATGCTATCGTAGTGCTTTATTCTTGCTAATACACCTAGGGTTGTATCCTCGCCAATACCGAAATTGACTGCATTTGGGGTAACGCTGGTTACCGCCATTCCTTGGATCAAACTATCTCCAATAAAGATCACTGAACCATTCTTTACGTTTTTATCAACTCGTCGGTAAAATGCCGCAATGTTGTGATAGCAGCGATCAAACGACTCCTTTGGCTGTTGCCAGTGCCGGCTAATTTCCTGATAAGTATCAGACTTTATGATTAGCACTAATAGCAATATATGAATAAGAATTAGGTAACTGGAAACAAAGAGTTTTTTCATAGTTAATATTTTAGTTTAGGCATCTAATGCACCAGCCAATATACGAATTGACGACACCGGAAGTCTTGCCCTTTAGTTTTTTCAATATATGGCTTACCGATTGATCATAACCTTTAAATACAAATAACAATTGCGAATAGGTGATAGCAAATAGTAGGGAGCCTATTATTGCTGATACTACCCCGGTTAATACCAGGTTGACTAATAGTGTCGGTATTGAAGCTAAAACAGCGGCTAGGGTAAGCATAAAAACTTCTTTTAATGGCAAACGGTTGTAGCCGACTTTAACAGCCAGGGCGCTGTAGATAGTTATCATCAGACAGACGATAACGGCATAAACGGCAACGGATGCATAGAGGCCATATTTAGGCACAAATAGAATGCTTAAAATAGCAGCGACAACAAACAACAAAATATGGGTGTTTGCCATGCTGACTTGTTTATCATTGCCAATAAGTGTCAAATTTGCTCCCTGATTGAGGGTCATTAATGCTTTAACCACTATTAGTATTTGCAATGGTAACACCGCGTCTAAATAGCGCTCTCCATATAATAAGTTAATGATGACATCGGCGTAGATAACCACAGGAACAACTACAAGTAACGCTAAAGTTAACAGGAATCGTTGTGCTTGAGTGACCTGGCTTTCTAAATCGCCATCTTGCACCGCTTCGGTAATCTTAGGTAATAGTATTTCTTGGTAAATACCAGGCACTAAAGTTATTGCTGCTGTTGATAATAAGAAAGCAATATTGAAATAACCTGCTTCAGATAAGAAGTCACTTTTTTCCAACACAAATACCTGACTTTGTCGGAAAATTATTGAGGCGAGCAATACTATGATGGTTGCAGAAACTACCTGATACAGCATACGTTTTTTATGAGGGGCAATATGCTCGGCGTTATAGATAGGGTGTGGCATATGCTTAACAAAAAAGCGTGTGCTGATGCCATAGATTAAACAGGCTGAACAAAAAACAATAATAAAGCTTTCTACGGTGGGCGAAATATATGCGCAAGCCAGTACGGCGATGATATTAAAAGGATTTGCTATTAAGCTGGTTTTAGCGATAACATCAAACCTTTTAACACCTTTAAAAATGGCGACTCGAAACATATAGTCTGCCTTGATCGTTACCGCCAACACTAGCAGAGCTAACATTCCTTTCGATATTTGTGTGGTAAGTAATTCAAAGTAAATAGCTACTGCTGCCAGCACAATGACAATCAACAATCTGGTGTATTGAATGCGCCAGAAATACGCTAACACTGCCGGTTGCAGGTTTTTATCTCGCCGGCCAAATTCGGCGATAAATTTAGTGACGTTTAACGATACCCCGGCATTAATTGCCAGAGTAAATAAGGTAGCCAGCCAAATAACGCTAGAATATATTCCGTAATCTGCTGTGGAAAGGCTACGAGCGATAGTCATAGAGACAATCAACCCTAGAAAATATTCACTATATAAATTTATCGCGGCGGCGGCGGCTTGTACGGAAGTTCTCATTAGTTAGTTTCTTGATAAGCTTTAAAGTATTGTTCGGCGCATTTTTTCATCGAAAAACCATTTTGGTAATCAGCCAAGCATTGTTTGCCAAATTGCTGGAGTAACTCTCTGTGTTCAAGAAATGACTGAATTTTATCTGCTAGCTGTTGCACATGGGAAAAAGGATAAAGAAAACCATTTTTTGCATCATTGACGAGCTCAGGGTTACCACCGACGTTAGAAGCGATAATTGGTGTGCTGCTGGCGAGTGCTTCCAATATCGCGAGTGATAGACCTTCGGTTTCAGAAGTCACAACCAGTACATCGATTTGGCTGTAAATTTCATCCCTATCTGTAACAAAACCGTGAAACTTTACTGTAGTGTCAGTAATTTTTTCATTGGCTAATTGTTGGTTATATTCCATGGTTTCACCGGTACCAAAGAAAGATAAACTAAGCTGTTTTTGTAACTCTTTAGGCAACAGGGCAATGGCTTCAATTAGGTAATGCTGAGCTTTAAGGGGGACAAATCGTCCAATATGGCCGAGTCTTAGTTTTGTCGAACTCGTTTTGTTGCCTGTTATTGGTAACACGCCGTTGAGTACAGTAATGACTTTGTTTTTAAAGTGAGGATAAATTTTTAGATAATTGTCTTTTGCTTTTTCAGCAACAAATATCATTTTATTTAGTTTAAATGCAGCTAACAAATACACCAGGCGCCATTTAACAGAGCTATGTACTCTTTCATTATGCCGGGTATAGATAACTTTTACTTTTTTAAACAGAGAAGCAAGTAATATGCGTAATAAGCAATGACTACTGTGAACATGGACTATGTCGTAGTTTGATAGCGTCTTTATTATATCACTGACCTTTGAAAGTATTAGTTTGTCTAAGGATAACCGTCTTAATTCACTTTCAAGCGGTTCGCCTGGCTTACCCATAGAGAGGATCGTAACCTTGGCTTGTTGGGCTTGCTGTTCACAGGCAAGATCGATAACAAATCGTTCCGCTCCGCCAACATTTAAGCTACTAATCACATGTAAAATACGCATTAATATCCTTATAGCTATGGTTTTTATTAAAATAATTTACCGCGATATTGTACTACAACACAGGTAAAAGCCTAGCCGAAGTCGTAAAATCGCTTTAGAGATTATTTTTTACTGTTGCCCTTAATAAATGTTCAATATGAGCTTTCATTGTTTTTCGGCTGATAATAAGGGTTTTGAGTCTATCATTGTCAGTAGATAAACTTTGTTTGTATTGACTGCTACCGGCTAAGAAGTTGTAACTTATCATTTTTTTATTTTTATTTGCTAGAACCGTTAGATAATGTGAGACAAGTCCGGGTCGAAAGTGATTATTTGATTGATAGCAAAAACCGGATTGATAAAACAAAACCTGCTGGTTAAATACGAAATTATATAAATAGCCTATTTCTTCATTAGCGGTATGGATCTTTACGAGTTGAATTTCACCTGTGGCAAATCTGGCGCGAATTAATGTGCGATGAAATTTTTTAAAAAATGGCCGTGAAAACGCGCCATTTTTTCCTCGGCTTTGCCATTCTTTTTGGTGTAATTTTTCAAGTCGCGATAGCATAGTTAGTGCTTCAGTCACCGAGGATGCAAAGTGTAGTTGGATGCTTTCCTCGCCTCCATATGCTTTGATAGATCGTTTAATTTGTTGGCGTTTATTTTTACTTAATAGTTTCAGGTATTCATCTGCTGATGAAAACTTGGTTAAATCTATCCAGTAGGAAAGACGATCAATTTGTCGGGTGTAAAAACCAGCGCTGTTGGTAAGCTCAAGGTTGTAGGTTATTGGCAACCTGAATTCTTCGATATCGGATAAACGGAGAAAAATTTCCGATAACTGGTGATTATGTCGCTTGTTACATAATATGTTATTGTATTCAATGACAATTTCATCATATTCGCTCAAGCCGGTACTATTTAAATAGCCTCTTTTTTTATAAAATATCTTATGTTCAAAAGCACTCTTGATCCCCAAAAAAAAACAGCAGACTGGTTGATGATCATCATAGCTGACAATAAATTCTATATTTGTGTTTTCTGGAAGACAGTTAAGCCAGGTAGACACCCAGCCCCAGGAATTGAAAAAACTCACTTGCGCGTTTTTTTCAAGGGATGTCCAAGTTTCTTCCACTAGGTCATAATGGGTAAAAGGATTTAATCTTTTTAAGTTATTAGCCATAAGCTAGTTAATCTTTTAATTATTATTGTTTGCTTGCGTGATTTGATTATTCAATTGCTCTCTGACAAGCATTAAATTAATAGCTATCCAATATGTCTCATAGCAGCTTTCAATATCAAGGGAATTAAGTAACTTACCATCAAATAATTCATCTTCAGTGCAGGCTTTCTCAACGAGTTTTTTTAAAGGGTGTTTTAGCCAGGCTATGTACGGAACGGGGAAGCCATATTTTCTCTGGTAGATTAAGTCCCTTGGAAAGTACTGGCATGCCAGTTCTCTTAAGATTGGTTTGACAAAATCCTGACCATAATAATCTTGGTCATTTAATGTTGCTGACAGTGATAGAATATCAGGTTCAAAGAAAGGAGAAATGATTGCTTTATTATATAATAGGGCTATTAGTTCAGCTTCCTGAAAGTGAACTGCAATATCGCTTGATATGATCTTGGTTTGAGCCAAATATCTAAGTTCGGCTCGATTATCATTTTTTATAAAATCATAATCAACTTTATCTGGCTGACTATATTTAAAAGTGCCGAGTAATTTACGTTCATGATCGGAGTATTTTATTGAAGTTAATGCTTCAACTAAATCATGATAGCTACTATTTTTAATCGTTAGTAATAATTTGGCTTTACTGCTGTTTATAAATGTCAGTAGTTGAAGAATACTATCCGGAAACCAAGCAATTTTTCTTTTCCAAGCAACATGAGTAGTAAAGCGTTTGATAGTTTTTGAACCGAATAGGGTATCGGCCGCTTCACCATATATGATGGCTTGGCAGTCTTCAGGAACTGCTCTCATCATAGCCATCATGGCGAGAGAGCTGTAGTGACGTAATGGCGCTCTTTTTAGTTCGATTAATCGTACTAAGTCTACTTCCAATTGCTCAGACGTGACTTCAACTAATATATGTTCGAGCGCTAATTTTTCAGCAAAGGCTAATGCTGTTTTTAGTTCCGGGTTTTCTTCCCTTTTAAATATTGGGGTGATTAATACACAATGCTCAAAGACTTCTTTTGATAGTGCAGCGAGAATTGCGGAGTCGACTCCGCCACTAAGAAAAACTGCAACTTTATTAAATTTATGTTTGGCCTTTTTCAGACTATTGAGCAGATAAGTATGCGTGTTATTAATTTTCTTCGTTAATGGTTCGCTATTATAAGTGGGGGCAGGGAGTTGCCAATAAGTCTGCTGTTGTTCTTGTTGGCAAAAATTAATGTGGTGTCTGGGTTTTAGTTGTTTAATATCTTTAAGTAGCGTTTGCTCGGAGACATTCCACCGATAAGTTAAGCTTTCGGATAAGCCTGCTTTATCATATTTGTTACTGGCTATCGGAAGTTTAGCTAGCTGTGAGCTAATAATAAAAGCGATGTCTGAGCGCCAAAACAGGGTTCTTGCACCAAAACGATCATTAAATCCTAACAGCTTATCTTCGCTAAAAAACAAGCCGCAATAGTGACCATCTATCTGGGCCAGTTTTTCAAATTGATCGTTATTAATATAATTAAATAACTGTTCTAATGATACATTAATTAGATAACCGTCAATGAGTAATAGGCTTTGTTTCTGTTTATCAAAATAGTGATGACAAGCTTCGTGTTCAACATAGTACGAGGTACCATTAAAGCGATAACATTCAGTTTTTTTTGTGGTCAGTTCCGTTTGGTTGTGAACAAGAAATCCTTTCATTTCATATGCCTGGTTATTTTCTTTATTATTGAATGACAAACTAGTTTTGATTGAGAGAAGGCTATCCTGAACGCTGGCCAAGGGTCGCACCATGCGAAATATATAAAATTATGTGGTTTTAGTATATTAGCTGAGTAGGTTTTCAATATTGAGAAAACTGATTGCTTAGTTGTTGTTCTTGAATAAAGGTCTTCATAGACACTTAAGAACATTCGATTCTCTTTCTGAGGTTGCTCAGTAAAATTTAGTCCTTTTGCTAAACAATAGGTTGCATAGACATTATTTTTGCCACATACAGTATCGAAATAGTTGCATAAGCCTAAGCGAGGATTTACTTCTATATATTTGTATATTCGATCTTTTTTATCAAATTTAAATTCCACCATAGCTGGACCAATGTAATTTAACCCCTTGCCTAGCCTTTCGACATTGGTGATAACCTCTGGGTTATGTTTGCTGATGGCATAGCTAGTTACACCAAAATGTGCGGGTGCTAAATGTAGGCGTTGAAAAGTGAATGCGTTTATCAGGTTACTATTTTGGTCAAATACACAATTACAAACCCATAGGGTATCGTCGTTACCTAAAATGACCTCCTGTGCGATACAATATTCAATGACTTGGCCAAACTCTCGATAGAAAGCGGCTAATTCTGTCGGGTTATTTGCAATAATGTTCTTTTTGCCGAGGTAATTCATTTCATTACTTCTTGGCTTAATTATTATCGGAAAGCCGATAATACGATTCAGTGCTTCAGGGGTTTTGGGCAGCGTTAGAACACTTTTGGGGACATCTGTCCATTGTTTGACAAGCTCTACTTCTATTTTTTTGTCAATAAATTGTGATGACAGATTAGCGTGTGGAAGAACAAAATCATACTTTTCTTTCAATTGAGTTTGAAATTCGACAATAAAATTAACGCACCAATCTGATGTGGGAATTATCACTTTCTTCTTATTTGCTTGCGCCAATAAAAAGCTTAACAATAGGTCTTTATTGCGTTCAACAATTGATTTTTTTTGTGGTAGACGGGAGTATCTCGAAGGATCGTTCTCTATGAATGAAATGATTTCAACGGGTATATTTTCTTTATATAAGCTTCTAACTGCTCCTAGACCATTGGGGCCTTCTGCTAAGATAATGGCGGGAATTCTATTAGTCTGTTTCACGAAAATATTGTACTAAATTTAAAACGATTAAGATCGCTGGAATCAACACATATTCGATTGATGTTATATCTATCATTAACGTACTTGTTTTTTCCAGGTTCGTTGTTAAAGGCAAATTGATAACCAGCCTGTTGACTTAATAGCCGTGTATAATCATTAAAGCAATGATATCTTCCTATAGGGTAGGCAATAGATAAAACCTTCGTTGATAGTTTTTCTTCGATAATTTCTTTTGATTTTATTATTTCTTCTTGCTGTTCTTCATCATTTAACTGAGAAAGCATACGGTGGTTGAGGGTATGTGAACCAATCTCCATGCCATCTTCAACCAATTCTGCCAGATGATGCCATTCCATAAAAAGACGCTTCTTTTCTTGTTTTAATGCATTATATGCTTCGGGAAACTGCTCTCTCATATGTTTAACTATGTCTATTATAGGGATACTTTTCAGCCGTTTAGCTTCAAAAATAATTTGACGTATTGTCTTGTCAAGGCCATCTGCTTTTAATAAGTATTTATTGTTAGAACAGGGGAGTTGGTATTCTTTTCCGCAAGAATTCCTTAGCAGGTAGGCTATTTCATCCCAAAATGGTATTTTGTTTGAACCAATAAAATTGGCTGCAATATAAAAAATACCAGAGACATTGTATTTTTTGAGTACGGGAAAGGCCTCTGAGTAATTATCAATATAGCCATCATCAAAGGTTACCATAGCATAACGTTTAGTGAGCTTTTTTTCCTTTTGCAGAAGTTGATGTAAGTCATTAGATGTGATCACTTTAAAATTATTTTTGATTTCTCTTACCTGAATATCTAGCATTTGGCTTGAACATGAGAAAACTGCACGATCAAACTGGTTCTCGTTAACATTACCAATTCTATGGTAATTAAAAACATAGATACCGTTAGGTAGATTCTTCCATGCGAGCTGTAATAGACCGGATTTTGATAATAAATATTGGATGAATACCAGTATTTTATTTTTCAATTTATTCACCTAATGGCTTAAATTGAGGTTTAGCCAGAATGTAATCTCTAAACTTATTAGGGTTACCTGTTTCTCCTGCTTCAGCGGCCTTTGCGATATTATACATTTCTCTGGCTGAAACATAGTGAAGGATATAATTTTCACCATCATTGTACTTTTCTTCCAGATAACTATGCATATCGTGTCTGGCCTGGCCTAATAAAGTATCCATATCTGCTTCTTGAGTACCATGTGTAT
>CAZUHQ010000109.1:0-12731 GCA_964620605.1 uncultured Thalassotalea sp. | reverse complement strand
AGTGGCTGGCTGCCCAGCCGAACAATAAGGAAGCTGTGATCAGTAATCTCATGCTATTGAATAGTCAGCGGCAATATGATCAGGCGTTGGAAATCAGCAGTCGTTATCTGGAAAAGGATAGCAACAACCAAGCGGTAAAATTATTTAATATTCACTTTCAGTTGATTAAAGGCGATCTTGAGTCAGCAAGAGCTGCGTTTGCCACTGTTGATGATAGAGCGAAAAATTCACCGTTTGCCAAAGGCCTATTAGCGCAATTACAGCTTGCCGATCAGCAATATGTTGATGCCTTGCCTAACCTTCAGGCTGCCTATCAGGCGCAGCCTTCAGCGCGCAATGTCCGTTTGATGCAGTTTTGCTTAAGAAAGTTAGGCCAACAGCAACAGGCGAATGACTTTTTAACAGCTCATGTCAAACAACATCCGAATGACGGCGAAAGCTTAATGCAATATGCCCAGCTGCAAATTGCCAATGACGTTGACGGTGCGATTAAAAGTTATCAGCATGCGTTAACCTTAAATGATAAAAACTTTATTGCCTTAAATAATCTCGCGTATTTTTATTTAGAGCGAAAACAACTGGATAAGGCACAAGAGTACGCAGAACGGGCGTTAGCGATTCGGCCTGAAATGCCGGATGTACTGGATACCGTAGGCCGTATTTATCTTGCGAAGAAAGAGTACGGCCAGGCGGTGCAACACCTGGCGCGTGCGGCGAATCAACAGGATGTTAAAGAAGAAATTTATTTAAATTATGTTGAGGCGCTTTTGCTCAATGGTGAAAAAACCTTGGCACAGCGAAAATTAAGCCAGAAACAATTTAGCCAACCGGCATCGCTTGATAAAGTAAATACCTTGAAACAACAGCTAGGTATTTAGTCCTGACACTAGCATCTGGTTTGTTATTGTGGAATCATAAAGTAGAGTTACTCAGTTAACTCTACTTCTGCTGCTAAAGCCTGTATTAACCAACTATGACAATTTTGAGGCTTTCATGTCTCACTAATGAGAATTGTTATTGTTTTGATTGACCTTATTTTTATATTTAGTTAGTATCCCACACCATAATATTAATGATACCAATTCTTATTTGTATTTTACTTAGGGTGTTTACAATGAAGTTTACCTCAATAACAAAAATTTCCGCTGCACTGTTAATGGCGATATCGTTAACTGCCTGTGTCGATGATGGTGAAGATGGCGCTGCTGGACAGGCCGGTGCTGCTGGTACAAATGGCACAAACGGGGTAAGTAGTTTTGTCACCCGAGACGATGTTTTAAAAACTAATGCCAATATTGCCTATGCTGCTTATGCCGATTCATTGATCAGTGCGCAGGATTTGCGTGATGCCGTGGCTGCACTTGTCGCTAATCCAAGCGAAGCGACTATGATGGCGGCGAAGCAAGCCTGGTTAGCGGCACGAGAACCTTATGGTCAAACGGAAGTTTATCGTTTTCGTGAAGGTCCGATCGATGCATTAAAAGAAGATGGTACCTTGGAAGACGGTGAAGGCCCCGAAGGTAAAATTAATGCCTGGCCACTGGGTGAAGCCATTATCGATTATGTTGAAGCGGTTGTTGATGGCGATTCTGGTCCGGAAAGTCCTGCTAATACCTTAGCGGACAATATTATCGCCAATGTTGCAGAATATCCGGTGATCAATGCCGAAACCTTAACTTCAACTTTTGAACATGGTGAAGATGAGCGTAACGTTACTACCGGTTACCATGCGATTGAATTCTTATTGTGGGGGCAGGATTTAAACCAGGATATGTCAGGAGCCGGTGCTCGTGATGCCTCAGGTGGCCAGCGTCCAGTTTCTGATTACTTTACCACTCCTGGTACTTGTACTTCTGGTCAAATGGCGGCAGACGAGCAAATTTGTCAGCGTCGTGGTCAATACCTAATGGCTGCTGCTGAGCTATTAATCGAAGATTTAACCCCTGTCGTTGATGCATGGGCACCAGGTGCCGGTACGCATTATCAGGCATTTATTGCTGGTGGCGATGCTTCATTAGCAAAAATTTTCGAAGGTATGGGCCGTTTAAGTTTTGGTGAACTCGCAGGTGAACGCATTAATATCGCACTAACTACTGACTCTCAGGAAGATGAGCATTCATGTTTTAGTGACAACACCCATAGAGACATTTTCTTAAATGCTAAAGGTATACAAAACAGTTATAACGCTTCTTATGTTCGTCTCAATGGTGAAGTGATTGAAGGCGCATCGATTCACGACTTATTAGTTAAAGAAGGTCATCACGAACTTGCCAATGAGCTGCGCGGTGCATTAGAGGCGACTATGGCGGCAGCTGCGGTTATTGATACTAAAGCAAAAACCGGTACGCCATTTGACGTCCTTATTCAACAAGGTATAGATCAGCCCAATGTGGTTGCCGTAATTGAAGCCTTGGTAGAGCAAACCGATGTTATTGAGCAGGCGATCGATGCCTTAGGTGTGACTACTAACGATCTAAGACAGGATACTGAAGAAGATATTTAATGCTTCTCTGTTTAATGGATGAGACGAAAAAATAGGCCTAGTGCCTATTTTTTTGATTTAAAGTAAATAAAAATGAGTATTATTTACTATTGTATATATCCGGTAACAACAACATAAAATAACATCGGCAAATAGTATTTTAGAATGGGCAAAAATTGTGAACGATAAAAAAGTAGTATTAGGGTTAGTGGTATCTTTATCTTTAATCGCTTGTGGCGGCGGTTCATCCGGAGGTGCTAAACCAACAGAACCAGTGGTCGAGCCACCAAAACCGGCACCTGTGATTGATCATAGTGGTCTGGCGCCATTAACGGCTGATGAAATTGACGAACTGGAATATTTAGCCGGTGGTGATGCAACTCTGTTTGTCGCTGATGAAGATGCCTTTAGCACACGCCCTCAGGCAATTGCTGATAATTTTCAGCATGATGGTTTTTTTACCTCAGGCGATCATCTGTTTCGTACGCCACACAGTGATATTGGCCCATTGCTCAATACCGGTACTTGTCAGGGCTGTCATGAAAATGATGGTCGCGGCGTAGTGCCGAAAACGCCAAGCGATGCCATGCTCAGCATGTTGGTAAAACTCGGCGATGATACTGGCGCTGCCGATCCTGTCTATGGCGATCAAATTCAGCCATTTGCTGAGCAAAGTTTTACTTCTTCTGATTTCGCATCCGGTTTACCTGTCCACAATGGTTCGCTTAATGGCACTGAGCTTTATGGCGAAGCTTTTCCGTTTGTTGAATTTCAAATAATTGAAGGTCAGTATCCAGACGGCACAGATTATCAACTGAGAAAACCGATTTATAAAGTACGGGATTTAAGTTTTGGCCCGTTTAAAAGCGATATTCATTTCTCGCCACGCGTCGCTCCACAAGCTTTTGGTGTGGGCCTTTTGGCGGAGATCCCGAGCGAAAATATCTTAAAGCTGGTGGATGAAAACGACGCCGACGGTGATGGTATTTCCGGTCGCGCGTCCATGGTGACCGAAGCTGTTTCTGGCGAGCAAAAACTTGGCCGTTTTGCTTATAAGGCGCAAAACCCAACGGTATTACAGCAAACCGCTGGTGCCTATAACGGTGATATCGGCATTTCTACCAGTGTCTTTTCCGGCGAGTCATGTACCGAGCAGCAAATTGCCTGTCAAATGGTGGCGGAACAGGAAACTAAAGTCGGTTCAGATGTCGACTTTAGTGATCGCGAGCTGGCGTTAGTGGAATTTTATACCCGGGTATTAGGGGTACCGGCGCGCCGCGGTTATGATGCTGATAATGATATTTGGCAAGACGATATTAAAGCCGGTCGCCAGCTGTTTTTTAACAGTAACTGTATTGGTTGCCATACTCCGCGTCATGTCACAGGTGTTGCGCCAGGTAGTGTGCTGGGCGAGTTAACTTTAACCGGGCTGGAAGAAAATGCCGAGCCGATCGCCTTGTTATCAGAGCAAACCATCTTCCCTTACACAGATCTATTGTTACACGATATGGGCGGTAGCTGCCAAGTCACCAGAGAAACAATTGATCAGCAAAGCTGTAATGATGATGGTGAGCAATGTTTATATGTTCAACGTTGCGATGGGCTCGCCGATGGTTTGATCCAAGGGGATGCTTCTGGCAGTGAATGGAAAACGCCAGCACTTTGGGGGTTAGGTCTGGTACAAACAGTCAATGCTGAATCAACGTTTTTACACGATGGTCGTGCTCGTACTATCGAAGAAGCGATTTTGTGGCATGGTGGTGAAGCTCAGGCCAGTAAAGAAAGTTTTATGGCATTATCGCAAACAGAGCGTCAACAGCTACTTGATTTCTTAGGAAGCTTATAAGTGGTCAAGGTAGTTTGCCGTTTTAGTTTGTTAGCTAGCGTTAGCCTGCTAGTTATTGGCTGCCCTCGCACTGAGGTGCCGGAGTTTTCTCAGGCAGAGTGGCAACCGGGCGGTGATATGACTCATAAACGTCTTTCCAAACGCAGTTATGTTTTTGCTGGTCAGGCGGCTAGTAAGCAACAGCAACTGGATTTTTGGACCGGTTTTTCATTATTTCGCGATCCCTGGGTGATAGCACCAAGTTCCACTAAAGACAGGGATGGTTTAGGGCCGTTATTTAATGCGCGTTCTTGTATCGCTTGTCACAGTGATGGCAGCCGAGGAAGAATGAGTCAGCCGGGTGAATCCTTGCCAACGTCGCTGGTGTTGCGGGTTGGCAGCACTAGCATTGCTAACTATAGCAATGAACACGCTTACGGCGGGCAAATTCAGCCAAGGGCTATCCGCTTTAATCAGGGGCTGGAGCAGGACAAACCACGCGGTGAAGCCTGGCTTAAATTGAATGAAACAACTGAGCAGGCAAGTTTTGCCGATGGTCAAAGGTATCAATTAACCAGACCTCATTATCAGTTAACCAAGATGGCGTTTGGCCCTTTGCCTGAACAGGTAAAGATATCTCCCCGTTTATCACCGAATATCTATGGTGCCGGTTTGCTGGATGCGATTAGCGAGCAGGACTTGCTTAAACAGGAAGATATAGCCGATGCCAATGGTGATGGCATTTCCGCTAAATATAACCGGGTATTGGATGTTGCTACAGGCAAATTGGCGCTTGGTCGTTTTGGCTTAAAAGCAAAACAGCCATCGCTTAAACAGCAAATTGCCGCGGCATTTCGTGATGATATTGGCATAACGAATACTTTATTTAGTGAAGAAAGTTGTAGCAAGCAGCAAAAAAATTGCCAGCGCGCTGCGAAACTAGGTGGCCATAGTTCGGTAGAAATTCCGGACAAACTCTTGGGGTTAGTGGTTAGTTTTACTCGTTTTTTAGGTGTGCCACCGGCGCGCGATCTCGAGCAAGCAGAGGTACAGCAGGGGCGTTCACTGTTTTATCAAGCCGGTTGTCATCAATGCCATACCCCGAGTTATCAAATTTCGGCTGATCAACCGGTAACTGAGTTTGCCGGACAAAGAATTTGGCCTTATAGCGATTTAGCCTTGCATGATATGGGCAGTGAGCTGGCGGATGGCGTGCTGGAATTTGATGCTTCTGGTCAGGAATGGCGTACACCGCCATTATGGGGCATAGGTTTACAACAAGAAGTGATCGGTGAACAACGTTTATTACATGATGGCCGTGCTCGTTCGGTGACAGAAGCAATTTTATGGCATGGCGGCGAAGCACAACAAAGCCGTCATTATTTTACTCAACTTAATCAAGCAGAGCGCCGGGCATTGGTGCGTTTTGTGAATTCGATATAGGATATCTCATGACTGTTAAAATGAAAGTATTAAATGCGTTCCTGGTTTCAGCATTATTAAGCGCTTGTGGCGGTGGTGGCGGATCTTCAAGCAGTCCAACGACTCCTACCACGCCAACAACCCCAACGACACCGACAGCAACCATAGATGATGAATTTGCCACCTGGTTAGCAGACGTGAGTACCAATGTTATTGTTCCTGGTTACCAGGCTATGCAAGAGCAAGCAACCGAACTGGTAGATGCCAGCCAAACATTTTGTGCACTCTCCAGTCCTGGTAGTGCCGAACTGGCGCCGGTAAAAGCTGCCTGGGCACAGTTCAATCAAAGCTGGCAAGCGATGCAATGGCTTAAGGTTGGCCCTATCGTAGAAAGCAGCCGATTATTCAGGATACAGCTATGGCCAGATAGCAACGATGCTGTTGCTCGTAATCTTGGTAATTTATTGCTGGAGCCTAATATGATCACGGCTGAACTGGTTGCTAGCCAGCCGGTGGGCACACAAGGGATTCCGGCGTTAGAGCTCTTGCTGTATTCAACGGGGGAACAATCCTTATTAACTGCCGATGACAAAGCAAAACGATGTCAGGCGGTAAATGCGATTTCAGAAAATTTATTTAATATTGCCAGTGAGGTTTACCAGGGGTGGCTGAGTACAGGTGGTAATTATATTGAACAGGTTTCATCGGGTAGTGGTGATTTTACCAGTCACCAGGATGCCGTTGAAGAGTTAGTGACTAACTGGCTGGAGCAAATAGAAAAAGTCAAAGATGAAAAAGTTTTGGGGCCATTAGGAACAAGTGCCCCTGGAGTGCCAGAGCTTAGTGAATTTGTCTTAAGCGAACAATCTCTGCCGAGTATTCAAGCTAATTTAGCCTCGTTTAAAGCTTTATTTAGCGGCGGTGATGGCCATGGTTTTGACGATATTCTGACTTCTCACCTGGAACAGCAGGCGATAGCAACTAGTATGCAGCTGGCAATTGATGACACTATTGCTACCGCAAATACCCTTGAAGGAAATTATGCGAATTTGCTCGATAACCCGCAGGCACGTGAAACACTGACCGAGTTAGTGCAGGAAGTTCGCGAGCTTCGTGATTTAGTGACCACTGAATTTGTTCAGGCAACGGATATTAATATAGGTTTTAACTCTAACGATGGCGATTAAGCCTTCACATTAATTTTTAACGGAAATTTTAATTATGATACTTGTGAAAAAGTCGTTCTCAAGTCTGGCCAAAGCAATTGCTTTGGCTTTATTGGCAGCCAGTTCAGTGGTGGTTGCCGAGCAGCTGAATGAAAATCAGCAAACTAGTACCAAACAATCAGAAAAACAGGTGGAAGTGATCAGCATTTTTGGTCAGCGTAATCAGTTGGAAACCGCGACGGGTTCGGCGTTTGTGGTTGATGAGCAAGCGTTGGAACAGTTTGAGTTTGATGATGTGCATAGGATATTGCAATCCGTGCCCGGGGTTTATTTACGTGAAGAGGATGGTTATGGCTTACGTCCTAACATCGGGTTACGTGGGGCAACGACCGAACGTAGTAGTAAGGTAGCGTTAATGGAAGATGGGGTATTGATCGCCCCGGCACCTTATGCTGCACCCGCGGCTTATTTTTTCCCTTTAATGTCACGGATGTCTCAGGTCGAAGTATTTAAGGGACCATCGGCAATTAAATACGGGCCAAATACCGTAGGTGGTGCAATTAATATGTTATCGCGCCAGATTGTTTCAGCAGGCGAACCGGCGCAAGGACAACTTGATCTTGCTTATGGTGAAGATAACTATCAAAAAGCACATGGTTATTATAGTGGTCATTACCAGGCAACAGGTTCAGGTGATTTTGGCTATTTGGTTGAGGCGTTAACCATTAATTCTGATGGTTTTAAAGAGTTAGATAATGGCGGCGATACCGGTTTTCATAAAAATGAATTCTTAGCAAAAGTAAATTATGCCCCTAAAAACAGTCATTATTATCAATTATGGCAATTTAAACTTGGCTATTCGGAAGAAGTGTCACATGAAAGTTATCTCGGCATTACTGATGGGGATTTTCAACAAACCCCTTATCGTCGTTATGCCGCTTCGCAAAACGATAAAATGGACTGGGAGCATTATCAGTTTCAACTTTCCCATTATATTGAGCTTGGTGGCAATACCAGCCTTTATACTCAGGCCTATCGTCGTGATTTTGACCGAGATTGGGACAAGTTTAATAACTTTAATACCAACCGCAGTATGCAGACGATTTTATCTTCACCTGATACCGGGTTAAATGCCTTGTTTATCGAGGTATTAACCGGGCAGCGAGATTCGTTAACAGAGCAAGAAAATCTGATCTTTACCTTAAATGACCGTCAATATTATTCTCAGGGTATTGAATCAAAATTACTATGGGATAGTCGTTGGTTAAATGCAGATTTGGCGCTGGATATTGGTTTGCGACTTCATCAAGATCAGGTCGATCGTCACCATCGTGCCGATCAGTATTTGATGCGCAATCAACAATTAGAATTGGCAGGCCTTATTCAGCAAACCACGATTGAAAATAAAGATACTGCTACTGCGATTGCCAGTTATATTAATGCCAATCTGGATTTTGGCGATGTTAACGTTAGTGCTGGTTTGCGAGTTGAGCATATTAACGGCGAAGCAAAAGATAAGCTAACCGGCATAGCAACTGATGCAACGGATAATGTTGTGTTACCAGGTGTTGGCATCTTTTATCGTATTAACGAACAGTTGGGTGCTTTGTTTGGTGTTAATAAAGGTTATGTGCCTAATAGTCCAGGCCAGGAAACCAATATTGATCCGGAAGAAAGCTGGAACTATGAACTTGGCTTACGTTATAGCGATAATGGCCTGCAGGCGCAACTGATAGGTTTTTATAATGATTATACAAACCTAAAGGGTACTTGTACCTTTTCTTCCGGTTGTGATCAAACCTTAGATCAGGAGTTTAATGGTGGTGCGGTTGAAGTGTTTGGTGTTGAAGCTAACCTTAATACTGAGTTTGCTCTCAGTAAGTCTCTGGCTATGCCGATAAATATTGCCTACACCTATACGGATGCGGAATTTCAAAACGAGTTTCAAAGTCATTTCTCACAATGGGGTCATGTCCAGGCCGGAGATCCCTTGCCTTATTTACCAGAAAATCAGCTCAGTATTGAAGTAGCGTTGGCACATGAAAATTGGCGTGCAGCGCTGTTATTTAAGCACCTTGATGCCATGCCGGAAGCCGCAGGTTATGGCACTGAACTTGAAGGGCTGATGACTGAAGAATTGCAACAGTTGGATTTTTCTGCCTGGTATCAAGTTTACCCTCAATTAAAAGCCTACTTTAAGCTCGATAATGTCACCGATGAAGCAGCCTTGGTATCGCGCCGTCCGTTTGGTGCCAGATCTGGAAAACCGCGTCAGGCAATGGTTGGCGTAAAATACAGTTTCTAATATGGCTATTTCACGACGCTTATTTATGCAAGGGGCTGCGGCCGGTTTTATTGCCAGTAACTTTGGGTTATTTGGTTGTGCCAAAGCAAAAAACAGCTGGTTTGTCAGTGCCTGTAGCGATAAGGCCGGGCAACATTATGTTGCCGCCTTTGACTTGGCGGGCAATATTATCAGCCAAATTGTGCTACCGGATCGAGGCCATGATGCCATTGCCTTACCACATAAGCCTGGTCATGCACTGGTGTTTGCCCGTCGTCCGGGGATGTTTGCCCTGGAAGTGGATTTTGCTAATGCTCAAGTGGTTAAACAGCTGACGCCTGATAATGATAGTCATTTTTATGGCCATGGTATTTACTGGGCAAAGCATGATGTGATTTTAACCAGTGAGAACCATTTTAGTACGGGTGAAGGGCTGATTGTGGTACGCGATGCCGATAGTTATCAGGAGCTTGACCGCTATTATTCTGGTGGTATAGGACCACATGAAATTGCCTTGATGCCGGATAATGGTACTCTGGTCATCGCTAATGGCGGCATTAAAACGCATCCAGATTTACCGCGAAAAAAACTGAATTTGGATACCATGGAGCCTAATCTGGCTTATATGTCATTACGTTCAGGGAAAGTACTGGAACGTTATCAATTGGAGAATAAGCAGTTAAGCATTCGACATCTGGATGTCAGCCATTCCGGCAAAGTAGTGGCTGGCCTGCAGTATCAGGGAGTTAAAACCGATCTGCTGCCGTTAGTCATCAGTCATGCTGGTGAAGATAAGTTAAGTTTTCTAAGCGCGCAAGACAGCTTATGGCGACAAATGAACCAATATACCGCCAGTGTCTGTATCGACAATGAAAATCAATTAGTGGCGGTGAGTTGTCCAAGGGCTGATTTGATCACTTTGTGGTCGTTAACTGATAATAGCTTTATTAGTAAGCATAAATTAGCCGATGGCGCGGGACTAACTAAAACTGATCAGCTATATGCCTCCAGCGGCAAAGGTTATTTAACCAATGAGTTTTTATCGGTTGTCAGTGAGCATAAAATTACTACCCATTTTGCCGAGTTAAAATGGGATAATCACTTAACCCATATTCAGGCTGTGTAGTTTCGCTGCCTCTTGCTTGGAAAATATTGCTTGCAATTTTTTGTTATAGATCAATAAGTGTTTATTTTATTCTAAACAATATTAATTCGTATTTGTGTTTTATGTTTTCTTTGTGATAGCATCCCGACCATAAAATTTATGACAAATATAAACTAAGCCAGTTAGGATTTAGCATGATGTTCAAGAAAAGCTTATTAGCAACGACTTTAGTCACTTTATTCACGGTAACTGCCTGTGGTGGTGGTTCTTCCAAAAAAGATGAGCCGGTTACGCCGAGTAATACCGCGCCGACAGATATCACGATTAGCGCTAGCAGTGTTGATGAAAATGCGGCAGGCGTGGAGATTGGTACCTTAACGGCGACAGATGCTAATGCCGGTGATACCTTTACTTTTGTCGTAGATAATGAGTTATTTATTGTTGATGGTAGCAAATTAATGCTAGCGGCTGATAAGCAAGTTAACTTTGAACAAGCTGCTTCTCATACCGTAAATGTTACTGTTACCGATAACGGTGGTTTATCATTTACTAAAGAACTCACTATAGAAGTTAATGATGTTATAGACACTTATACTTTTGCCAGCAAGTTTGAAGATGGCTCAAGTGTTTCTTATAGCGGTCAAATTGCTCGTCATGTGTTGATTGCTGAGTTAAATAACTATATCGGCAGCACTTTAAAAACGGAAGTTGAAGAAGGCATTATCACAACTCGCCAACAAGTGATTGATAAGCTAAATAAATTTTTCCGTACAACGGAAGAGCAATATGACAACTTCCCAATTACCTTTACTTCAGGTGCTAAACAAGCTTTTATTACCGAAATATCAGGTAGCCATAAAAATCTGAAGGGTAAGCTGGCAGGTAATGATGCCACTGGCCAACACAAAAACTGGAATGAGGGCGATTTTGCCGGTTGGGGCACTCAAGGTGATTACACACCTGAATCCTTAGTGGACTTCTTTTTCGGCCAGTTAGCCGATAATGTTGATTATTACTTAACTGTCGGTAATGACCGTGTTTCTGATACCGGTGCTACCATTACCGAATTTTATATTAATACCGATGGCACCGATCTTAAGCAGTTAATCCAAAAATTCCTGTTAATGGCGGTGGCTTATTCTCAAGCAACCGATGACTATTTTGGTCATGAAATCGAAGGTAAAGGTTTTACTACCGACAATACCGGTGCGGTATCGGGTAAAGCTTATACCAACCTTGAACATCAGTTTGATGAAGGTTTTGGCTACTTCGGTGCGGCGCGCGATTATATGGAATACAATGATAATGAAATCGCCGGTAAGGTAAGCTCTGATGAAGATGGCCGTGCCGACTGGAACGGTAAACACGATACCGATGGCGATGGCGAGATTGACTTAACTTCTGAGTATAACTTTGGTAATTCTGTTAATGCAGCAAAACGTGACCGTGGTACTAAGTCTAATACTAACCCAACCGATTACACCACAGATGCCATGACAGCATTAATTGCCGGTCGTACTCTGATTAATGAAAATGCCGGCCATGCGCTAACTGACGAACAAATGACGTCACTTAAAGGCTATCGTGATCAGGCGGTAAGCGCATGGGAAAAAGCGGTTGCAGCAACAGTTGTTCATTACATCAATGAGGTTAGCGGCGATTTAGCAAAACTAGGTAGCGAAGAGTTTAATTATGCTAACACCGCCAAGCATTGGTCTGAATTAAAAGGTTTTGCGTTAGGTTTACAATTTAATCCTTACTCGCCTATTAACGATGAACAGTTTGCTGAGCTACATCAACTTATTGGTCAAGCGCCGGTGTTAGACTCTACTACTGTGAATGATTACCTTAGCAAGTTGGAAAGTGCCAGAGACATTTTAGAGCAAGCGCTTGAGTTTGATAGTGAAAATGTAGAGAATTGGTAATATATTCATTTAGTTGAATATCGTTTCGATAGAAATAAAAGCTTGGCTGTCGTAGTCAAGCTTTTGCTGTTTTAGAGAGTAATAAAGGTCGTTTATGACAATCAAGCTAAGTAAGTTTAATAAAATCAATTTATTGTCCTTTTCGATAGTCTCAACATTAGTGTTGAGTGCATGTGGTGAAAGCACCAGTAGCTCATCTGGCGATGACTTCGGTACACAAACACCTGTGGTCACAGAATTTGATAGAAAAGTACTAGTTGCCAACTTGGTCGATAATGTCATAACGCCAACCTTTGAAAGTTTTGTTGAAAAGGCTAATGAGCAGCGGCAACTGGTTGATAGTTATTGTCAGGCGGAACAGCAGTTTGCTGATGGCTTAACCGAGGAAGATACTGTTGGCGAGGCAAAAGAAGCGGCACGCAATGGTTGGAAATCTGCGATGGCAATTTGGCAACAGGCCGAAATTATGCGCTTAGGCCCCTTACTTGAAAATGACAGTTTGTTAAGAAACAGTATCTATTC
>CAZUHQ010000108.1:0-12779 GCA_964620605.1 uncultured Thalassotalea sp. | reverse complement strand
CCATTCCAAGCCAAGGTCGTATTGATCTGCCTTGTAAGGATCCAGATCCGGGCTACCGACAGTAGCGGTGGCAAAGCTGACGGAAATGGTTTCTGCCATTTGCATATCGTCATAATCCGGGCGTGACAAGGTAGAGCCAGCAGCAAAACGGAAAATAATATCTTCGCTAATATCAGCCGCCAGGTTGATACTTGGCAGTAAATTGCTATAGCTTTTTTTGCCTTGTGACGGTGTGCCGTCAATACTGCCCTTGGATAAAACATCGGTATCGACAAAGCGTAGTCCTATGTTGCCGCGAAACCCTTCTCCCTGAAAATTCGCTTTGACATAAGCGGCAGTCATGTCTTCATCAATTGAAAACTTACTTAAGGTGGTTGTTGAGCTTGCCTGATTTTGCTTGGCATAGTCCCATAATTGACGGTTTGCGATTGGAAATGCCGACAGGCTGCCGGCACGCCCTTCTTTGCTGTGTAAACCGCTGACAAAACCGCCATTGAAATCAGCAAGTGTCAGGCCATCGGCAATCGCTTTATTGACATCAACATCTCGATAGTCGCCTCTTGAGCTAAAGGTTTGGTTTTGAAGTTTTAATCCGGCTTCTATGGTTGAAAAAATGCCTTTGTCCAATTGGTAGCTAAAATCCGATTGGGCGTAGTCAATATCGTTATCACGCAGGTAATTAATATAGGTAAACTCTTGGAAGATCATAAAATTACTATGACTGCTCATATAGTCCGGGTTTGTCGGAATAATTTCCAGTGCGCCATCAATATCATAAGTGTAACCGGCATTTGCGGTATTGGCGGTATCACCCCACCAGGTACTGCTTTGTTTAGTACGTCCTTTAGCGGTAGAACTTCCGACAACGACATTTATCGACCAGTTATTTGCATCATAGGCAAGTGTTAAATTAATCGCATCGGTTTGCATTTTGGGAGTACGCAGCACGGTATTATTAAATAATGGCGCGAGTCCAGCACCCTGGGCGCCATTAGTTGTCGCACGTGTGACAACGTTGACGCTATTTTCGGTAATCGAGCCGCTATCTAATGTACCAAATCCGACAATGCCAAATAATGCCGAGTTATTATGATCATTATTCAGTTCAAACAGGTTATAGTTCAAACTTAACTCTAGGTCATCTGATGGCGCGTATTGCATGGTAAACTGGCTGCTTGAGCGCTCTCTATCTTCATCAAATAATATCGAAGACATAGCGCCATAAGTGTTATGAGCAACCCCGTTATTGTCGGTTAAGCTTGCACTGGGTGTGCCGAAGTTTGACAGGGTTTCGCGATAGACTTTTGATTCTTCGTTGGAATAAGCGACTAAAATACCGAAAGTTTCATCATCGGTTTTCCAGCTACCTAATGCAGAGTATGCCGGATCCCATTGCTCAGCGCTGTTGTGATAGGCATTTTCGACAGAACCAAACACAGTACCTGCTTTTAAATCTAAAGGTTTGCGGGTTTTCAGGTTCACCGTGCCGCCAATCGCACCTTCGTTGACATTGGCTTCTGCGGATTTGTATAAATCCATGCCAGAGATTTGTTCGGCCGCTAACATTTCAAAGTTAAAGCTGCGGTTGATGCCGCCTAAGTCAAACCAGCCGACACTGGCGACATTTTGCCCGTTCAACAGCACCATACTGTGCTCAGGGGCGGTACCACGCACGGTAACCCCGTTGACTTCACCATAAGTACGCACCACAGTAACACCAGGAATACGCTGCATGGCATCACCGATGTTTTTGTCTGGAAATTTACCTATGTCTTCGGCTGAAATTGAATCAAGTACTGAATCTGCAAAGCGCTTGTTATTCAGGGCGGCACTTAAACTGCCGCGGATGCCTTTGACTTCAATTACTTCGATTTTATCTGCCGTTTGGCTTTCTGCTGCAAAGGCACTATTGCACATGCCCATTAAGGCAATAGCGCTAAACGAAGCAGATAATAGCGATGTATGGTGTCTAATTTGCTTATCTAATGTTACCGACATGGTTATTTCCTTTATTATTATCTGGCTCTATGGCGCTTAATTACCGGACTGTCAGGTAATTAAGCAGAGCCGTGTTATGGTTGTGTTATTTAACTTGTATTGTCAATTTGTTTATGTCAATTGTTTTTACTAATTAATAATCAATCATTTTGACTAAAAGTCAATGAGTTTCTTTAATTTATTTGCTTATTTATATTTAACAGTATGTTAGCGAGCGCTTTGGCACTTTCTTTTCGGCTCGAGTAGCTGCAAATATAAGTGGATATTTTCGGGAGTTGCGCGAGTTGATAGTCAGAACGCAGTGCCAGCACTATCAGGTTGTCACCAATAACTTGCTGTGCCTTTTTAATACGATGGATTTGTGCCTGCTGGTCAAAATCTTCTCCTGGCAGTGGATAATCTTCTGTTAACAGTACAACCGGTGTCTGCTTGTTTGGCCATTGCTGATTAACGAGAAATTTTTCAAATGCTTGATAGGGTAAAAAATCAAAATTGGCGTTTAACCGTTTTAGCTGCTCAATAACAACGCTGCTGGCACTGTAAGGATCATTGGGGCCGATACCTCGGCTATTAACGAGCTTTTCGTACTCTTTGGGATCTGCTGCGCAGGTCAGCGTAAAGTGTCGATTTTTTAACGGCACCAGTTGATGCTTATTGCGTATCATGCGGATTGCACTTTCGGCAGCATTTGCTGAAATTTGCTGACATTGCACTTTGCTAAGAGGGTTAACAAGGTGTTTTGTTTCCAGCTTTTCGTATTTAATACATAAAACATGCTTGAGGATGTCGTCAAGCTGTTGTTCGGGTAATTCACCTGATTTTACGGCGTTGATCACCCCTTGAATCGTTTCTTGCTGTATCTGCTTATAGGGGGTGGTTTCATTCTCATAATGTTCTTCACTTAGCATGATTAAGTGAGCTCCCGCTTTGAGTGATAAAATGGCGGCCTCAGATGGGGTATAATGATGTCGCATCGCCCACATATTCATGCTGTCAGTAATGATCAGGCCATCAAAACCCATTTGAGTTTTTAAGATATCCGTCAGTAAGGTTTTTGACAAGGTCGCAGGGTAATCTTGGTCAATTAACGGGTAGTTGATATGCGCGGTCATTATCATGGGAACACCGGCTGAAATTGCCGCGGCAAAAGGTTGTAGATCTTGCTGTATCAATTGTTCCAAGCTTTTCTCAACTCTTGGCAGGGTGCGGTGGCTGTCAGTTGCGGTATCGCCATGACCGGGAAAGTGCTTGGCACAGGCCAAATTACCTGTTGTTATTACCCCGGAAACGGCGGCGGTAATATGATCACTCACCAGCTCTGGATGTTCACCAAATGAGCGTTGCCCGATGATGGGGTTATCCGGATTAGAGTTAACGTCAGCGCATGGCGCCAGCAAAGTGTTATAACCAACTTCCTGCATTTGCTGGGCAAAAACCCGGTACATTTGCTCGGTTTGTTTAAGATTATTTGCTTTACCTAGTGCCAAGTTTCCCGGGCCTAAGTCAGTTTCCTGGGTTAATATTCCCCAGGCACCTTCCTGATCAACTGCCAAAATAAGCGCAGCATCACATGAGCGCAAGGCCGCCTGCTGTTGCAGGGTATTTGATAATACTTTTGCGTCGCTTAGCGAATGGGCATTGTCGTCGGTAATATAAAAGCCGCCGACATGATAGTGTTTGATCAGCGCTTTGGCATATTCAATGTCTTCACCGGCAAATGCCAAAATAAACAACTGGCCGACTTTTTCTTCAATAGTTAAAGTGCTAATAAGTTGTTCGACTTTTCTACTACTTTTCATGAATAATCCTTTGAATCATTAAAATTTGCGTGCAAGAAGCTAAGCAGTGTGAGCATTCACACTGCTGTTGCTAATTCAAGCTTTGCTTTATGCCGCTACGCTGGTGGCTCCGGTGATCAGTGCCACTAAGTCTTCTTTGGTTACTTCGCTAACACAGACATCGGCGACAGATCTTCCCTGATAGAGCACAACTGCGCGATCACAGGTTTCTTTGACGTGTTGCATGTTGTGACTGATTAACAGCACGGCGACCCCTTGTGAGCTGATCACTTTTATCAGCTCGTTGACCTGTGCACTTTGCTCTACACCTAAAGCGGCAGTTGGTTCATCCATAATGACGATATCTGCGCCCCAGTTAACCGCTCGCGCAATCGCGATTGCCTGGCGTTGTCCACCGGATAAATTATGGATTTTCTCTTTAAAGGAAGGGATCCTGGTATTTAAGCGGTTGAGTGATTTACGTGCTCGTTTGGTCATAGCCTTGGTATCAAGCCAGCCTAACCAGCGTAAAATTGGGTTTTTGTGCTTAAGTTCACGGTTGAGAAAAAGATTTTGTACTATGTCAAACTCGGGGATCATCGCCAAGTCTTGAAATACCGTTTCTATGCCGGCTGCCCTGGCTTGCTCTGGCGAGCGGATGTTAACCACTTCGCCATTAACTTTTACTTCCCCGAATTCAGGGCTGTAAATGCCGGAGATACACTTGACCAGGGTGGATTTCCCCGCGCCGTTATCACCTAATAAACCTACGACTTCGCCTTTGTTTATGGTAAATGAAACGTCTTTAAGCGCATGCACACCACCAAAGCTTTTTGCGATATTACTTAACTCCAGCGCGGTTTGATCTAATGCCGTTCTAACCATTTCTATACTCCTTTACACCGATAGCAACAGCGATAATAAGAATTACGCCGCGGGCGATCATTTGTTCATTTGTTGAAAATCCTGAAAGTATCAGGCCGTTATTGATCATACCCATCAGCCATGAACCTAATATCGCACCAATAACACAGGCTCTGCCGCCAAATAAACTAGTGCCACCGATAGCAACAGCGGCAATGACGGTCAGTAAATCGGCTTCTCCCAGGGTATAACGTGCGCCGTGTAATCGACCGGCGTAGAGTAATCCTGCTAATGCCGCGGCAGTTGACGAGGCGATTAATGCGTATAGCCGAACTCTGGTCACTTTAATCCCCATCGCCCGTGCGGCATTTGGGTTGCCACCGACGGCGAGCAAATGTCGGCCGGCAGAGAGTTTATTGAGTACCAGATAAGCGAGCAGACTGATAACAATTGTCCAGATTAGTAATACTGGCATGTTAAATACAGTGCCTGCGCCAAAGATAAAGGTAAAGTCCCTGTTAATAATGGGGACGGATTCCAAGTTGGTAATTTGCCTGGCGATACCGGTAATGATGCCCATAGTGCCTAAGGTGATTAATAGTGAGGATACTTGCAGCCGCTCGATTAATAAGCCGTTAATTAAGCCGACAGTTACTCCAACCAGTAAGGCGCCGAGTACCGCAAGCGGGATCCCGGTATGCTGTAATAACAAGGCACCAACCAGGGCACTTAATGCTACTACTGAACCAATTGATAGGTCTATATGTCCGACCGCCAAGGCAAAAGTTAAACCGACCGCCATTATGGTTAACGGCGCGGTTTGCTTCACTATGTTCATAAAGTTAGACAAGGTTAAAAACGCGGTATCTTGCAATAGGGCTGCAAATAACAATAAGACAAATAAGAAGATGTAATAAATATAGGCTTCTTTTTTGATGGCTAATTGTTTGACTTGGCTTAAGGTTAAGCTTTGAACACTCATGATGATTCCTTTACTGTGCTAAGGCCTGGTTAAGTAATTTAGGTAGCGGCGCATTAAATGCCTGTTGCCATATGCTCTGGATATTGTCTTTTTTGACTTTATCAAAAGGAACAATAGTCACGGGTGCTGCCGCTTGGTTTAAGATGGCTCCGGCGCCAATTTTCGCCATTGTTGCCCCAATATCATATGGTCGATCCGAGACGGTTGCGTATAAGTTTCCGTCAGTCGCCATGTCTAATAAATTGTTAACCCCTAAATCATAGGTGATCACTTTGATGTCAGGGCGGCCAAGGGAGCGCAGTGCTTCAATAACGCCTTCGGCTGCACTGTCCCAGGAGACATAAATGGCCTCTATTTCCGGGTGCTGTAACACCATGGCGGCGGCAATATTGCTGGTTTCGTGTTCTTTAACAAAGCCTTTTTCGCTGATAACCTTAATTTGTGGGTGCTGCGCGAGCGTAGCGCGAAATGCCTGATCGCGATTATTGGTGATGAAGTATTTCGCATCGTGGAAGATAATGCCCAGTGAACCTTTATCCGCTAATGCTTCGCTTGCCAATTCTGCTGCGGCTTTACCCATGCCAAAGATATCGTCGGTGACGATACCGACATAGTCTTTGCCGTGAATAAATCCTTCAATAGGGTTACTCAAGAGCACGAGTTTGGTGCCTGCACTGATGGCCTGGGCATAGGTGGTTTTCGTGCTGGTGCTATCAACAGACAGCGAAAGCAGGATATCGGGTTGCAGGGCACTGATATTTTCCAGATCCGCAACTTGTTTGGCCGGATCAAAATGGGCGTCAGTTATCGCAATGACTTTAATGCCAAGTTCTGCAAAGGTTTGTTTGGCTCCATTGGTGACGGCATTTACCCAAGGACTGGAACCATGCCATGCTAAAGCGGCGGTAAGCTGCTTAGTTTTTAACTGTGCAACTTGTTCGGCTGATAAACTAACCTTGGCGGCTTGCTCCGCTTTAGTTAAATCTTCTCTATCAATGACATTTGCATGACCGGTGATTGCTAGCAGCGTAACGGCAAATAAAAAATATTGCTTTAATTGAGTGAATAAAGTGAAATGACTGAATAATGTCATTAGCAACGCCCTGATTTATATTTCTATGCTACTTATACTAAAGTGATAAAATATTATGTCAAACATTTTGACTTAATATTTTGTTTTTAATTTTTTGCCGCTTTAGTTTAACTTATAGACAAAATTGTTCGGCGTTAACTATGTTTTATCGGTAATAAAATCAGTACAATAGTTGCGGCATCTATTTATTAAAAGGGTAATTTCACTTGAAGGGCTCTAACTCAAAACAAAATAAGGCCTTAAATTTACGCTTGGTATTATCAGAGATTGTCACCCAAGCACCGATTTCTCGTGTAGAAATATCGCGTAATACCCATTTGACCAAACAGACGATCACTAACATGGTAGAAGAGTTAATTGCTGCTAATTTGGTGATTGAAACCGGGGTAAAAAAGGAAGGGGCAGTAGGTAAACCTTCTAAAATGTTATCAATTAATCCTGAGGCGACATATAGCCTGGCCGTTAGAATATTCAGCGATAAAATTGAAGCGGGCATTTTTTCTCTGCTAGGCGATGAAATTGCCGTCGCTCAAGGTAAATACAATGTTGAGGTAGCTGACACTGATGCTATAGTGGAACAAGTGGCTAAGCTCTATCAGCAATTATTGGCTAAGAGCCAATTAACTGGCCTGAATATATTAGGTGCAGGCCTGTCTTTTGTTGCTAAGCAGCATCATGATTTAACAAATTATCAGCAGAACTTAGTGTTTAAGCAGCAGTTAGCCGAAAAGCTTGTTTTGCCGGTGGCTAGTGAAACAACGGCGGCGGCATGTGCGGCATATCAAATGCTGTATGGTGAGGCCAAGCAGTTACACAGTTTTGTTTGCGTCCATATTTCAGATGTTGTTGAAGCGGCCGTGGTATATGATAGAAAAATTCTACTCGGACAAAACGGTTTAACCGGTGCCATAGGGGAGATGTTTGTTACCCCGGAAACCGATGAAAAAACCTCTGAGCTCGGACGATTAAACGATTTTGTTTCATTGTCTTCATTAAAGGAGATGCTCGGGAAACACTTTGCCAGTAATGACGAACTGGCGGAGTATTGCCTGGCTAATCAGGATAAATTGACTCGCTGGTTCGAACAGGCGGCAGAGCCGATGCGAATAGCAATTCACAGTCTTGAAACGCTGTTAAACTGTCAAACTATCATTGTTGGTGGTGATGTTAGCTCCTGGTTTTTAAATAAGTTTATCACTCAGTTGCGCCCTTACATTCCTTCCATTGCCCAGTATGGTGACCGAGAAGTAGTGCGATTGATCAAAACGCCAAATGTTGAGCAAGTCGCGTTAAAAGGTGCCGCGACTTTGCCATTACATGCTGCTTTATCGATTGAAAACATGCAGACGCTGGTTATGCCAAGGCTTGAAAAATTAACTGAGGTGCAGGCGCTGATTTTTAATTAACTGGTGTGGCTTGTGCTTTTTGCGCAAACCACAAACGCATAAAATCCGCAGTGATTTTTTGTTCTATCTCCATTGCCCGTTCGGTTGGGCAGAAAATAGTAAAAAATACCTGAGTATCACCAAGGTTTGAGGTCGCTACTTGAATGTGCGGCTCTGGGCCTGCAATATTGATTTCCAATCGACTTTCTATTAACTGATTATAACGAATGGCAACGTCGTTAAAATCCTCACAATATAAGCGGGCGTTTTCATACAAGGTGTCTAAAAACTCAAACGGATTAACGCTGTCATCTCGGACAATAGTAAAGTGATGCATGGCGTAACGTTTTAAAAAATTCAGGTTTTTGATAACAGAAGTGATCACTTGACTGTTAGGGACATACAAGGTTTTGCCCGTGTACTGGTAATTATCCTGATCGACTTCTAACAGCGTTAGCTTTGCCCAGTCGGTGGAATGCACTTCGCCAAAGTGGCTACCGACCTGGATCCAGTCGCCAATGCGAAACGGACGGCTCGATAGCAAGTAAACGAAGCCGATAAAGCATTGAATAAATTCCCGGGTTGCCAGGACGATGGCAACGATAAAGGCGGCGATAGAAATGGCAAATTTTTGAATTTCTTCTGACCAGATATTAAAGATGATCACCAGCATTAACAGGGTGAACAGATTATTGACCATATTAATTTGCAGTCGTTTGTCTTGCTTGGACTTGCGTTTGATGGTTTTGACTAAAAAGAGCTTGAACAGGAAAAATACCGAAATTATCAGCAAAGTAATAAAGAGTTTGCTGGATAACAAAGGCATTATAAAACCAATAAGATTGTTTAGATTGAAATTGTCAATTGCCATCAAATAACCTTGTTTTGTTGATGTGCTAGTGAATTGAATTTATCGTTTATTGAATAATATCGTTCAAATGATAAGTGCGCAAATGGTGAATTTTTTGATTAATTCGGTGATATTACGCCATCACTGTACTGGCAATTAGCATGCTTAATAGTAAAAAGGCTAAGACTAAGGCGTCGAGGTACCATTGATGCTTATTTTTCATTCGGTGAATCATATAACAGCCTGATTTAATGGCGATATTGTAAAGTGTAATAGTAAGCTGGGAAAAGGTAATAATTTTTACCGCATCAATAAATAAATTTGATTAGGGCTGTTTTTCCGATTGAAAGAGATAAAAAAGCCAGTGTACTGAAAAAGCACACTGGCTGTTGTTTGTTTTTAAAGCTGATAGTTATTTCAGACGAAAATTACTTCACGCCGTGCATCAGTTTATTAATAAATGGTGCCAGGATAAATAACAGGATACCGCCTGCGGCCAGTAACCAGAAACTGAAGCTAAAGCCGGACAGTGCTGAGGCAACAGTCATCCCGGTTTCACCACTCATAGAGCCAGCGATAATTCCCGAGAAGTTATTACCGATAGCGGTACTTAAAAACCAGCCACCAAAGGCAAAGCCTGCCAGGGATGCAGGAATTAACTTACTGACCATAGATAAACCAATCGGTGATAAGCAAAGCTCACCAATAGTGTGCAACACATAACAGGCGGCTAATGGCCATAAGGGGATCAAGTTATTGCTATCGAGCAGATTTTCCAGTGCGTACATTAATACTAAAAAGCCTAAACCTGTGCCTAATAAGCCGATGGCAAATTTTTGCGGAATATTAGGTTCGAAATTACGCTTTGATGTGAACATCCAAATTGCCGAAACTATTGGTGCAAAAATCAAAATGGCGACTGAGTTTACCGACTGGAACCAGGCTATTTCAAAAGTAAAACTGTCGGTAACGGTGCGGTCAACAATGTTTTGTGCCAGGAAGGTAAACGAGCTGCCCGCTTGTTCGAAAAACGCGAAAAAGATCACGTTGAATAAAAACATGATCAAACAAGCAATGACTTTCTCAAATGCTACCTTGCCTTGCTTTTTCGTTTCTACTAATAGCATTACCGCAAGGGCGACGAAAATAATAAACAGGATCCAGGCCAATACTTGGGCGCCAGCATAAGCCATTAACACATAAGTTGGGGCTATCGCCAAGATCGCGCCGCCAATCACTTGCAATAAACGTTTTGTTCGCACAGGTGTTTTTTCAATAGCGCCTATGCCTTTTAATTGTTTGCGACCGATATAGAACCAGACGTAACTGATCAGCATACCAACGCCTGCTGCGCCAAATACCATTTTATAGTTAGTCATCATAGGGGTGTCGGTAAAGGTGCTGGCCAGCCACTGGGTGATAATAGGGGAGACCATGGCTCCGGCGTTAATTCCCATATAGAAGATGCTAAAACCACGGTCACGGCGCGGGTCGCCATGCGGATAAACTTTACCGACCAGGTTAGAAATATTGGGCTTAAACAAACCGTTACCGACAATGACAGTTGCCAGACCAATCATAAACATCGTTTGGTTAGGTAACATGATCATAAAAAGACCTAGCCCCATAATGATGGCACCGGTCAGAATAGAGTGTTGCGCGCCGATGATTTTGTCGGAGACATAGCCGCCAAAAATAGCACTGGCATAAACTAGCGCTAAATAGGCGCCGTAAGTATTAGAGGCAAATGCCTGGCCTGAGGCGTCACCGTTAAAAAACTGGGCAACAATATAGAGGGTTAATGCCCAACGTATGCCATAGAAAGCAAAACGTTCCCAAAACTCTGCCATAAAGAGCATCCAAAGTGGTTTAGGATGACCCCAGAGGTTATCGAATTCTGGAACATCGGCATGAGAGAGCTGATTAGCGCTTGTCATAAGTATTATTCCTGTTGTGATTGTTATAACCGCATACTGTATAATTTTCTTCGCCAGAAGAAAATTATTAATAGTAATTTTTTGTAAAATAAATGAAAGGAATTATGGCTGGTTTCCGTTAATTATTCGGAAAATGTGATTATTTCCAGTTGGTTATCTTGAAATTACAAACATGATTTGATTAATTTATCAAAAGTGATATTTTTACGGTAATTAATTCTTTTTGTTTACTTTTTCAGCAAATATTGTTGCCATAATTGTGTGTAATGGATGTGAGTACCTTGATGAATAATAATGGGCATTCCTGCCATCGAAAGCGAGGAAGAAACTTAGGACTTATTGAGCTTGTTGCTATCGCTTTAGGTGGTATGGTTGGTGGCGGCATATTTACTGTGCTTGGTATTTCAGTGTCTCTGATCGGCGTTTATACTTTGTTAGCTATCGCTATTGGTGGTGTGCTGGCATTTTTTGCTGCCTATGCCTATGTCAAACTTGGCAGTTATTATCAAGATGAAGGTGCGACATATGCATTTTTTAAGCGTAGTTTTCCTAAAAAACCGTTTGCCGCGTCATTGATCGGTTGGTGGGTAATATTCGGTTATATCAGTACTTTGGCTTTGTATGCCTATACCTTTTCTTCTTATGCTATTAGTGGTTTTGCTATCGCCGATAATGAATGGTTGAGAAAATTAGTTGCAGGTGCGGTGATCTTATTGTTCACGCTGGTTAATATTTGGAGCGTTAAAGGCATGGGAAAAATTGAAGATTTTATGGTTTATTCCAAATTATTGATCCTGGTTTTTATTGCTTATGTGCTAATTAGCCACAGTCAAACTACTTTACCGGTGTTAATGGAAAGTGCCGATGGGGTTAGCTTGTTAGCGATATTGATAGTGGCTTCGCTAACTTTTGTCGCTTATGAAGGCTTCCAACTGGTGATCAATGCGGTTAAGGAGGTCGATCAGCCTAAGAAGAATATTCCACGAGCCATTTATATCGCATTGGTTATTGCCGTGATGATTTATCTGGTGATTGCTTATGGCGCGATTGTGGCAATTCCCTTTAGTGATATTATTGAAAATAAGGAATATGCTTTGGCATCTGGTGCTGGAAATGCCTTAGGACAATGGGGCACAGATCTGGTGATCCTTGGGGCATTATTAGCAACCAGCAGTGCAATTAGTGGTACTATTTTTGGCGCATCACGACAAATGGCAGTGATCGCACATGACGGCTATTTTCCCTCCGTATTGGCAAAACGTAGAGAACGTATTCCTGTGGTTGCTATTCTTAGCATGGCGTTATCAGCCTTCTTACTGGTATTAATTGGCAATTTAACTGTGATTTTGGAATTTGGCAGCGTCACATTTTTATTAGTGTCATTGTTGATTGCTTACGCTAATTTTAAAATGCGTCACCAGACTCAGTCATCTTTACTTATCTCTGTGTTGTCTATGTTGGGTCTATTTATTGGCACGGTGTTGATTTTGTACTATGAGTGGGTCAATCAGCCGGAGCAGCTGGTGTTTATTAGCGGGCTTTATTTAGTGCTTACCCTAAGTGCCTGGCTTTATGCGAGAAGTCATAAATAGCTAATAATTGATAATAAAAAGCCCATTGAATATCTATGTTGTTAATAAATATCGTCGCAATGTTAAAAGAAATACTTTCTAACATTGGTTTTCTAATCTGGTTATATTACTCGTATCGTCCTGATACTCGCCTGTTTCACAGGCAAGCTAAAGCAGTTCAAAAATGTTCCATACATTTTTGTGCCGGGGTGCCGGCCTCACCCAAAGGGGAAAATACGGCTGTTTCCCCTTTGGAATCCCCTCGCCGCCCAACACAGCGAAAGACTTTGATAAATACCAAGCGTAGCCTTTGAACACTGC
>CAZUHQ010000107.1:0-12889 GCA_964620605.1 uncultured Thalassotalea sp. | reverse complement strand
TGATCCGAGCAGTTGAAAAATTTGATCCGGAACGCGGTTTTAGATTTTCAACTTATGCTACCTGGTGGATACGCCAAACCATAGAGCGTGCAATCATGAATCAAACCCGCACTATCCGTTTACCAATTCATGTAGTGAAAGAGCTTAACATCTATTTACGTACCGCACGTGAGCTGGTACAAAAGCTTGATCATGAGCCAACCGCTGAAGATATTGCTCAAGAGCTGGATGTGCCAGTGAAAGACGTCAGCAAGATGTTGCGTTTAAACGAGCGCATCGCTTCGGTAGATACTCCATTTGGTGGTGAGTCAGATAAAGTATTGCTTGATATTATCCCTGATGAAAAAGCCAATGGCCCGGAAGGCAACCTGCAAACGGATGATATTAAAGATAATATTGTTCACTGGTTAAATGAGCTTAACTCCAAACAGCGTGAAGTGTTAGCGCGCCGCTTTGGTCTGTTAGGTTATGAAGCTGCGACACTGGAAGATGTTGGTGTTGAAATTGGCTTAACTCGTGAGCGGGTGCGTCAAATTCAGGTTGAAGCATTAAAACGTCTACGGGATATTTTAAGTGCCCAGGACTTGTCGATTGAGGCGTTGTTTCAAGCTTAGTAAATTATTGATATTTCACTAGATAAAAAATACATATCAGCCAGCAAAAATTGCTGGCTTTCTTATATTTGCAAATTGCTAAATTTGCTCTTTTAACTGATAAAGTAAATCCAGCGCCTGTTTGGGGCTGAGATCGTTAACATCAAGCGCTTTTAATTCACTGACTACCGGATGCTCAGTATCAACTAAGGATAACTGCTCAAATACCTGCTGATTATTTTCGATAATCGATGGAGTCTGTTGGCTTTCCAGTTCTGCCAATCTTTGTTTTGCGCGCTGGATCACAGCTTTTGGCACGCCAGCCAGTTGTGCTACCTGCAAACCGAAGCTTTTACTGGCAGCGCCTTCCTGCACTGCGTGCATAAAAATAATATCATCACCGTGTTCCATGGCATCTAAATGAACGTTAGCGAGACTCTCAATTTGTTCGGCTAATAAAGTGAGTTCAAAGTAATGACTGGCAAACAGGGTAAACGCTTTAGTTTTCACTGCCAGCATTTCTGCGCATGCCCAGGCGAGCGACAAGCCATCATAAGTGCTAGTACCGCGTCCGATTTCGTCTAATAACACTAAGCTTCTGCTGGTCGCATTATGTAAAATATTGGCGGTTTCTGTCATTTCCACCATAAAGGTTGAGCGGCCGCTAGCAAGATCGTCTGAGGCGCCAATACGGGTAAAAATACGATCGATCAAGCCAATTTTTGCGCCTTCAGCCGGTACATAACAGCCAATATGCGCAAGTAATACTATCAGTGCGGTTTGGCGCATATAGGTTGATTTACCTCCCATATTTGGGCCGGTAATGATCAACATTTTACGTTGGTCATTCAGTACTACCGGATTGGCAATAAAGGCATTATCAGTCATTTGTTCAACTACAGGGTGACGCCCCGCTTCAATATGAATGCCAGGGGTTTTCACCAGTTCCGGTTTAACATAATTTAAGCTTTCAGCGCGCTCAGCAAAAGTGGTTAATACATCGAGCTCTGCTAACCCTTGTGACAGTAGCTGCAAGTCTTTAATACTTGGCAAAATATGGTCAAATAGTTCGTCATACAAACGTTTTTCCAGTGCGAGGAATTTACTTTGCGCACTCAGTACTTTTTCTTCATGCTGCTTTAATTCGTTAGTAATAAAACGCTCATTGTTTTTTAAAGTTTGACGACGAATATAATCATCCGGCACTTCATTGGAGCTGGCGCGGCTGATTTCTATATAAAAGCCATGCACCTTGTTATAACCGACTTTTAAGCTTTGAATACCAGTGCGCTGCTTTTCACGTTCTTCTAGTTGTGCTAAAAATTCAGTGGCGCCCTGGCTAAGATCTCTTAAGATGTCTAGCTCTTGATGATAACCTTGAGCGATTACGCCACCATCGCGGATAAGTACCGGTGGATTATCGACTATCGCAGTAGTCAATAGTTGATAAAGCTCAGGTATCGGCTGTAGCTTTTCGGCAAGCTTGGCTAATTTTTGGTGCTTGTTACCAGATAAGCTAGTCAGTAATTCCGGTAGTTGAGCCAAGGCATTGCGTAAGCGAGCAAAATCGCGCGGTCTTGCCGAACGTAAGGCGACTCTTGCGACGATACGCTCGATATCGCCAATGGTTTTTAATTGCGGCTGAAGTTCGACATGCAAGTCATGACTTAACAATTCGCTAATGGCATTTTGTCTAAAGCTAAGTTCATTGAGATCTTGCAGCGGAAAATGGATCCAGCGTTTTAATAACCTGGAACCCATAGGGGTTGAAGATTTATCCAGTACTGAGGCCAAGGTATTTTCCATCCCACCTTGCAGGTTTTGAGTCAGTTCCAGATTGCGCCTGGTGGCGGCATCCAGTATCACGCCTTGCTGGGCGGATTCTGCAACAATGGAACGAATATGAGGCAGGGCGCTGCGTTGAGTGTCTTTAACATATTGCAACAGGCAACCGGCGGCGCATAAGCCTAATGGATAGTCATCAACACCAAATCCGCAGAGCTCTTTGGTGCCAAATTGTTGATTAAGCAGGTTAGTTGCAGTGGCAAAATCAAACTCCCAGTCAGGACGGCGGCGTAAGCCTTTATAGTCATTGATAACAGGCATTTGGCTAAAAGATTCCGGATATAACAATTCCGCTGGTGAAAGACGTTGTAATTCCGCTTGCAGTTGCTCAATGGATTGCGGTTGACAAATCACATAACGGCCACTGGCCATATCGAGATAGGAAAGGCCAAACTGTGATTTTTCCTCAAATAAACTCACCAGCAGGTTATCTTGCTTGTCGGTTAATAGCGCTTCATCGCTAACGGTGCCAGGTGTGACAATACGCACTACTTTTCGTTCTACCGGACCTTTGCTGGTAGCGGGGTCGCCAATTTGCTCACAAATGGCAACGGATTCACCTAACTGCACTAACTTAGCTAAATAGCTCTCTACCGCATGATAAGGGACACCTGCCATAGGGATGGCGTTGCCGCCAGTTTTACCTCGGGCAGTTAATGAAATATCTAATAAATCAGAGGCTTTTTTTGCATCGTCAAAAAATAGCTCATAAAAGTCCCCCATCCGATAAAACAACAATATATGAGGAAATTCGGCTTTAATGGTGAGGTATTGACGCATCATCGGGGTGTGCGATGCTAATTCAGCAGTAGAAATGGTCATTCAGAATGTTTCTTTTTTATTTTGGAATATTGAAAACACAATGTAGGTTATTATGCCATAAGCAGATAATTGATCATTGGTTAATTTGTTATTTTCCAAGATTAGTTTGAGGTTGTGATCAATGCAGTAGAGTAATTATCAAACGACGATTAAAAAGTGTACATAGGCTATTTTAAAAATTAACTCATTTAAAAACAGATGGTTAGCTAATATGAAATAGATTTTTTAAAAAAACTCTTGATACTGTACGAGCGTACAGTATACTTTGCTCATTACATGATTTTATCTTTTTATCTGTGGAGTCAGAAATGGACGAGAATAAAGAAAAAGCACTCTCTGCTGCGTTAAGTCAAATTGAGCGTCAATTTGGTAAAGGTTCAATAATGAAGCTAGGTGAAAACCGCAGCATGGATGTAGAAACCATTTCTACCGGCTCGCTTGGACTCGATATTGCCTTAGGGGCAGGCGGCTTACCTATGGGGCGTGTTGTTGAAATCTACGGCCCAGAATCCAGTGGTAAAACAACCTTAACTTTAGAAGTAATTGCAGAAGCACAGCGTAATGGCAAGGTTTGCGCCTTTGTTGATGCTGAACACGCGTTAGACCCGATTTATGCGGAAAAGCTTGGGGTAAACATCAATGATTTATTAGTGTCTCAACCAGATACTGGTGAGCAGGCACTAGAAATTTGTGACATGTTAACTCGCTCTGGTGCGGTAGATGTCATTGTGGTTGACTCGGTAGCGGCATTAACACCAAAAGCGGAAATTGAAGGCGATATGGGTGATTCGCACATGGGTCTGCAAGCACGGATGTTATCGCAGGCAATGCGTAAGTTAACTGGTAACTTGAAGCAATCAAATACCATGTTAATTTTTATTAACCAAATTCGTATGAAAATTGGTGTGATGTTTGGGAACCCGGAAACTACAACCGGTGGTAATGCCTTGAAGTTCTACGCTTCAGTTCGTCTGGACATTCGCCGCATAGGTGCAGTTAAACAAGGTGATGAAATTGTTGGTAACGAAACCCGAGTAAAGGTAGTGAAAAACAAAATTGCACCACCATTTAAACAAGTGGAATTTCAAATCCTGTACGGTGAAGGCATTAACAGCCTGGGTGAGCTAATCGACCTTGGCGTACAGAATAAGCTGGTTGAAAAAGCCGGTGCCTGGTACAGCTACAACGGTGACAGAATCGGTCAAGGTAAAGCAAAAGCGGTGGATTACTTAAAAGAACATCCAGAAATGTCCAAAGAGCTGGATACTAAGTTACGCGAGATGTTCTTAAATCGTAACAACGAAGCTCAAGAGCAGGAAGAGCCTGTCGCTGAATAAGCATAAGCCGCTCTTAATCGCCAACAAAAAAGCCATCATCTCGATGGCTTTTTTAATGCAAATTTGTCAGTACAAAGAATATTTCCGATATAACATATAAAATAATTTTAGACGTCTATACGTTTAGATGTTGACATATCTAGAAATCCAAGGCACATTAGACTGCCTAGGATTTACCTCTATGCTAATAGCGAGTGTAGACAGCAATGACGATTAGGTAGTTACTATGCCAATAAAAATTCCAGACCAATTGCCAGCATTACAAGTTCTTGATAAAGAGAACATTTTTGTGATGTCTGAACACAGAGCGGCGAATCAGGAAATTCGTCCAATGGAAGTGGCGATCCTTAATTTGATGCCGAATAAGATCGAAACTGAAGTACAGATCTGCCGTATGTTGTCTAATACACCACTGCAAATCAATATCGAGTTTGTTTGTATTCACAGCAATGAATCGAAAAACACGCCTAAAGAGCATTTGGATAATTTCTATCGTTTATTTGATGATATAAAGCATAAACAGTATGACGGCTTGATCATTACAGGCGCGCCTTTGGCTCGTATGGCGTATGAGAAGGTGACGTTTTGGGATAAAATTTGTGAAGTGTTTGACTGGGCTGAAAAAAACGTTACTTCCACTATGTTTTCCTGTTGGGCGGCGCATGCGGCCTTGTACCATCATTATGGTTTGAATCGTCATTTACGTCAGGAGAAATTATCGGGTGTCTATTCGCACAGGCCGTTAGATGCAAAAGAAGAATTGACTCGTGGTTTTGAAGATGTATTTTACGTACCGCATTCTCGTTATGGCTATATTGATAAGCAAGACTACCAATCAATAGCAAATCTAAATATTATTGCCGAATCAGAGCTAGCGGGAGTTTATTTGGCTGCCAGTAAAAACAAGCAACAGGTATATTTAACCGGACATCCGGAATATGATGCCAGCACACTAGATGACGAATATCAACGCGATCTAAAACAAGGTGTAAATCCTCAGTTGCCTGAAAATTATTATCCGAATAACGAGGCGAGCAATCAGCCTTACAGCACATGGAAAGCCCACGGTAGTCTATTATTTACTAACTGGCTTAACTATTACGTGTATCAGATCACGCCATATCAACTGGATGCCGATCATATTAAAGCATTACATCCGGCCACAGAGAAATAAAGACACAAGTTGCATTAAGTGCAGCTCGCATGAAAAGAGAAGTAGTATGAAAAAATCAGCATCCTTTACCTTGCTTGAACAACAGTTACAAGAGCAGATCTTAATTCTTGACGGCGCGATGGGTACCATGATCCAAGCCTATAAGTTTGAAGAGCAGGATTATCGTGGTCAGCGCTTTGCCGATTGGCATTTGGATGTCAAAGGCAATAATGACATGTTAGTGCTGACTCAGCCTGAGGTTATTAAAGCCATTCATGCCGAGTACCTTGACGCAGGTGCTGATATTATCGAAACCAATACCTTTAATGCCACCACCATCGCCATGGCTGACTATGAGATGGAAAGCTATAGCGCCGAGATTAACTTGGTGGCTGCCCAAATAGCGCGCCAGGTTGCTGATGAGTATACGGCGAAAACGCCGGAAAAACCGCGTTTTGTTGCTGGTGTCTTGGGGCCGACCAACCGCACCTGTTCAATATCACCGGACGTAAACGATCCCGCGTATCGCAATATTAGCTTTGATCAATTAAAAGATGCCTATATCGAATCGACTAAAGCGCTGATTGAAGGTGGCAGCGATATTATTTTAATCGAAACCATTTTCGATACCTTAAACGCCAAGGCGGCGATTTTTGCTATTGAAACGGTTTTTGATGAGCTTGGTTATAAACTGCCGGTAATGATTTCCGGTACTATTACCGATGCCTCAGGCCGTACTTTATCCGGGCAAACTACTGAAGCATTTTATAACTCTTTGCGCCATGCCAAGCCGATTTCTTTCGGTTTGAACTGTGCATTAGGGCCAAAGGAGTTGCGTCAGTATGTTGAAGAATTAAGTCGCATCTCTGATGTCGCTGTTTCTGCCCATCCCAATGCCGGTTTGCCGAATGCCTTTGGCGAATATGATCTCGGTGCAAAAGAAATGAACAACCACGTTGCTGAGTGGGCACAATCCGGTTTTTTAAACATTATTGGCGGCTGCTGCGGTACTACACCTGAGCATATTAAAGGCATGGCGCAAGCGGTGGCTAATATTGCGCCGCGAGAAATTAAAGCGCGTCCTGTTGCCTGTCGTTTATCGGGTCTGGAAGCCTTAACCATAGATAAAGACACCTTGTTTGTGAATGTCGGTGAGCGTACTAATATCACCGGCTCGGCAATATTTAAGCGTTTGATCACTGAAGAGAACTACGATCAGGCGATCGCCGTTGCCCTGCAGCAGGTGGAAAATGGTGCGCAAATCATCGATATCAACATGGATGAAGGCATGCTGGACTCAAAAGCGGCGATGGTGCGTTTTTTGAATTTGATCGCCGGAGAGCCTGATATTGCGAAAGTGCCTGTTATGCTCGACTCCTCAAAGTGGGATATTTTAGAGGCTGGCCTTAAGTGCATTCAAGGCAAAGGCGTGGTTAACTCTATTTCATTGAAAGAAGGTGAAGATAACTTTAGAGAGCAGGCAAAATTATTAAGGCGCTATGGCGCTGCTGTTATCGTGATGGCGTTTGATGAAACAGGCCAGGCAGACACTCGGGCGCGCAAGTATGAAATTTGTCATCGCGCTTATCATATTCTAGTGGATGAAATTGGTTTTCCGCCGGAAGACATCATTTTCGACCCGAATATTTTTGCTGTTGCTACCGGTATTGACGAGCATAATAATTATGCGGTTGATTTTATTGAGGCGGTTGCCGACATCAAACAAAACCTGCCTTATGCCATGATTTCCGGTGGGGTTTCCAATGTTTCGTTTTCATTTCGCGGCAATAACCCTGTGCGCGAGGCGATCCATGCGGTATTTTTATATCACGCGATTAAAAACGGCATGGACATGGGGATAGTCAATGCTGGCCAATTAGCCATATATTCAGATATTCCTGATGATTTAAGGTTAGCTGTCGAAGATGTTATTCAAAATAGTGACGATGGCGCGACCGAGCGATTGCTGGATATCGCAGAAAAATATCGTGGTCAGGCGGGGACTAAAGATAATAAGGCAGATCTGGCGTGGCGTGAACTACCGGTCAATAAACGATTAGAACACGCCCTGGTTAAAGGAATTAATGAATTTATTGTTGAAGATACCGAAGCGGCGCGCCTGGAAGCGATCCGACCATTAGACGTCATTGAAGGGCCATTAATGGATGGCATGAATGTCGTCGGTGATTTATTTGGCGCCGGTGAAATGTTTTTGCCGCAAGTGGTGAAATCAGCTCGGGTGATGAAGCAGGCGGTTGCCCATTTAAACCCTTTTATCGAAGCGGAAAAAACCGAAGCAAAGTCAAACGGTAAAGTGCTTTTAGCTACAGTAAAAGGCGATGTTCATGACATCGGCAAAAATATCGTTGGCGTGGTATTACAGTGTAACAACTTTGACATTATCGATTTAGGCGTCATGGTGTCGTGTGAAGAAATATTGCGGGTTGCCCGTGAGCAGCAAGTGGACGTTATTGGCTTGTCGGGGCTGATCACGCCATCACTGGATGAAATGGTGCATGTTGCCAAAGAAATGAAACGTCAGCAATTTGAGTTGCCACTATTGATTGGTGGTGCGACGACGTCAAAAGCCCATACAGCGGTTAAAATTGAGCATCAATACCCGCATCCTGTGGTTTACGTACCTAATGCCTCTCGTTCGGTATCTGTGGTAAGTAGCTTGTTATCGAATGATTTACGCGCCGATTTTATTGCTCGTCAGGATAAAGAGTATCAGAAAGTTCGGGATCGTCATTACAAAAAAGGACCACGTTCAAGTTTAGTGACGCTTGAACAGGCGAGGGCGAATGCCACACCACTAAGCTTTGAGCATTACACGCCAAAAGTGCCAAATAAACTCGGCGTCACAGTATTAGACAATTTGGATCTCAACGAAATCCGCAATTATATCGATTGGACGCCATTTTTTATGACCTGGCAGTTATCGGGCAAATATCCACTGATCTTAAAACACGAAGTGGTCGGTGAAGAAGCGACTAAGCTGTTTAACGACGCCAATGCGATGATTGACGATATTATCGCAGGCAAAAAACTAACGGCCAAAGCCGTGATTGGTTTATTTCCAGCCCACCGCGAGCAGGATGATTTAATTGTCTTTGAAGATGATAAACGTGACAAGCCACTCATGCGCTTACAGCAATTGCGCCAGCAAAGTAAAAAGCCGTCGGGTCAGTATAACCGCTGTTTGTCTGATTATGTCGCGGATAAAGCTTCCGGCATTAACGATTATATCGGGGCATTTGCGGTATCGGCAGGTTTTGGTTGTGACGAATTGGTTAAAGCATTTGATGCCGAGCATGATACTTACAACAGTATTCTGGCAAAAGCGGTGGCGGATCGTCTGGCGGAAGCGGCGGCTGAATACCTGCATGAGAAAATTCGTAAAGAATACTGGGGTTATGCACCGGATGAAAACTTTGACAATGAAGCGCTGATCCGTGAGAAATATCAGGGCATTCGCCCGGCACCTGGCTATCCTGCCTGTCCCGAACATACCGAAAAAGGCTTGTTATGGGAGTTACTTAAAGTTAAAGAAAACATAGGTATGGAGTTAACGTCCGGCTTTGCCATGTGGCCGGGAGCGGCAGTTAGTGGTTGGTATTTTGCGCACCCTGATAGTAAATATTTCGCGGTAGCAAAAGTTGCTAAAGATCAGGTACTTGATTATGCGGCGCGAAAAGGTATGACACTAGAGCAGGCGGAGCGTTGGCTATCGGCTAATTTGGATTATGAACCTGAGTAACCACTGCTAGGTCGACCAAGCGAAAGAGGTTCGACAAATATTACGGAGACGCGATAATTGTCGAACCACAAGTCATTGTCTCGGCTTAAGCTATAACTAAATAACTTCCAGCGCGTCGCTGAGTTTTTTTACGCCGATCACTTCCATGCCTTCAATTGGCTCTTTTGGCATATTATTAAATGGCACTATCGCGCGTTTAAAACCGTGTTTCGCGGCCTCGTTAATGCGTTCCTGACCGCTGGGCACAGGGCGAATTTCACCGGATAAGCCGACTTCACCAAAAACCACTAAATCTTGCGGCAAGGCGTTATCTCTAAAGCTGGAAACCAAGGCTAATACCAATGCCAAGTCGATACTGGTTTCGGAAACTTTAACGCCGCCAACCACGTTAACAAAAACATCCTGATCGTTCATTTGCAAGCCGCCGTGGCGATGTAAAATCGCCAGTAGCATCGCCAATCGATTTTGTTCGGCACCTACCGCTACCCGGCGCGGATTGCCTAAAGCGCTGTGATCGACCAGCGCCTGAATCTCTACTAGTAATGGCCGGGTACCTTCCCATAACACCATAACGACACTGCCGGGTGTTTGCTCGTCACTGCGGGTTAAAAAGATGGCGGACGGATTTTTTACTTCCTTTAATCCGCTGCCGGTCATGGCAAATACCCCTAATTCATTTACCGCGCCAAAGCGGTTTTTATTGCCTCTAAGAGTGCGATAACGAGAATCTGTGCTGCCTTCTAGCATTATGGAACAGTCGATACAGTGTTCCAGTACTTTCGGACCAGCCAGTGAACCGTCTTTGGTGACATGGCCAACGATCAGCATGGCAACATGATTTTGTTTGGCAAAGCGGGTTAAAAATGCCGCGGTTTCTCGAACTTGCGAAACGCTACCGGGCGCCGATTGAATATCCGCCATATGCATCACCTGAATGGAGTCGATCACCATGATCTTAGGCTGTTCTTTTCCGGCAATATGACAGATGTTTTCGACACTGGTTTCGGAAAGCAATTTGAGGTTGTCGGCTTTTAGTCCCAAACGCTTGGCGCGCATTGCCACTTGCTGTAAGGATTCTTCTCCCGTGATATATAACGCTGGCATGGTTGCGGACAGGGCGCACATGGTTTGCAGCAGTAAGGTGCTTTTACCGGCTCCCGGTTCGCCGCCGATTAAAATGGCGCTGCCTGGAACGATACCGCCGCCTAAAACTCGGTCAAATTCAACAAAGCAGGAAGAAAACCGTGGTAAGTCCGCCAAATCAATAGTGTCAAGAGTTTGAACTTTTGCTTCAACCATGCCGGAAAAACCACTAAATTGATTGCCTCTGCCCGGGGATTTTGGCTGTCTGAATTCAGAAATTGTGTTCCAGGCTTTACATTCGTTACATTGGCCAAGCCAACGTGAATACTCGGCTCCGCAGTCGGTACAGACGAAGGCAGTTTTATTCTTTGCCATGATTTTCCTTAACGAGGTACATTAATTGCTTAAGCTATTCAAAACGTTAATAATTAGCTATAGTACAATTGATAGTGATGATAGTATTGATTTTCTCAGATCACGATAGATATAGCTATTGTAAATACTTAGAAGCCTAAATGACTAAAGATCTTTCAAAATATCAAAGCATTATAGATGAATTCAAGGGACAGGTATTCTCTAATGATTTTGAAAACCGCTATGCCCTAGCGACCCAGAAATTACCAAAAACCGAGCGATTTTTGCTAAAAATGGAGCTTAAGCGGTTGGCGGCTCCCTGTACGCGATTAATCGACTTGCGTGGTCATGTTGATGGGGAATGTCGCGCTTATGAGCATGATAGTCGGGTGCATTACCTAGATGATATTGCGATCAAGACTTTTGAGGATAATGTCGCAGCTTATCAAGGTTATAGTTTTGGTGTTTATGAAGCGGTAATGAACACCGAAAATAATTTTCGGGTGATATACCAGCGAGAAAAAAACAAATTAGCAACTCCTGATGTTACTCCTGCGCCTATGGCGAAAGTCTTTGAAAAAACGCAGTATTCAGCACAGTTATACCGTTTTGGCCCTTATTTTAATCGTTGTGAAGAGCGGATGAACTTCGCGATAGCGATCCAGGTGTTGTTTAGTGAAAAACACTTCGCTGACGCCACCAGTTCGGATATCAGCGTTAATGGCTGTAAATTTCGTTTAAGTGGCGCGGAAAATATTAAAGTTAGGCAACTGGTGAAAATCCGTTTTGTTGGCTTAACGGGGGATTTTCAATTTGGTAAAGATGATAGCTTTGATTATGAGATAAGGAATATTCAGAAAATTGAAGGGGGCTTACTGGTTGGTGCTCGCCGGGTTTACGTCGGCTCCGAGCAGCGAGATGGCTTCAAGCATTTTCTTAAAGGTTTTATTCAAGGCAATAAACGTCGCTATAAGATCAATCTGGATAACTCGATCAATGCCTTGCAATCTCGTAGTTTTGAACAGTTTGTCCTGCCTAAGTCCAATGAACTTCCGCTCTTTATCCAAGATCAAGGTGGTAAGTTAACTCCACGTTATGCGCTCACTTGTCCTAATAATCAGAGTATTTTTCAATATTGGCAGGATGAGGCCAGACAGTCGACCTTGCACAATTTGATTACACCAGAACGCTTGCAACGAGTAAAAAAAGCCGCGAGCAAAGGTGAGAGCTTGCTGGTATATAGTTTTATTCACTCCAGTAATGGTAAATCATTTTTTTATACCGCAGATACCGTGCAGCTGGCAGAAGATCCGCAGTTTATGTCGCAGTTTTTAGGCTTCGCTGCGGCGAAGAAAAGCTTTGCCATTACCCAGTTATCTTATTTGCCGTTTGATGCCGATTTTTCTGATTCGCCGTTAACTTTAGCTGATTCTCTGGCGAAGAAAGATGAATATTTGAACACTCCAGTGTCTGAGGATGTTAAAGCGACATTGGCGCCATTAATGGCGATTGTCGTCGCCCAATCGATCAGTAGCAAGGATATTCACGGGTTTTACCAAAGGCTTTCCTATGAAAATATCAATATGAATAAATTGAAAGCTTTTGGTCATAAGCGCCTACCCGAGCCCTTGGTTGTTGACGATGTTGGTATTAACTATAACAATCAGCGCCAGGAGCCGAGGTTTAAGTATAAAACCCCTGCGGTGGTTTCTGCTAATAACATTAGCTGGTCGGGAGCCTCGCATGACTTTTCTACTTCAGGTTTAAAGTTGGAAGTGGATAAAGCCGTAGTGTTAAAAAAAGGTGATATTGTCGATGTTAGTTTTCCACAGCTGCAAAAGATCACCTCGTCGTGTGAAATAAAATTGTTTCATTAATAAGTTTTTAGGCATTAAAAAAGTAAAAAGGTAATAAAATTAACGGTATATTTAGAAAAACAACA
>CAZUHQ010000106.1:0-12980 GCA_964620605.1 uncultured Thalassotalea sp. | reverse complement strand
TATTACAAATCCGTTAACTATTAGCATTGAGTTTATAAAGATAAAAAAGCAGCACATTTGTGCTGCTTTTTTATCTCTGGCACTTTATTTGCATTTATCCTATTAAATGAGATTTACCCTGGATTGATGATGGATAAGATGCTCTATATCGCCATGAGTGGCGCGAAACAAAATATGAAAGCATTGGCCATTACTGCCAATAACTTAGCAAACGCCAAGACCACAGGCTTTAAGGCGGATCTGGCACAGGCGCGTTCGATGCAGGCATTTGGTGAAGGCTTGCCAACCCGAGTGTTTGCTATGACAGAAAAGTCCAGCCAAAACTTTGACAGTGGTGCCTTGTTAACTACTGGACGTGATCTGGATATCGCGATTCAGGGGCACGGCATGATCGCAGTACAGGCCAAAGATGGTCGGGAGGGTTATACCCGAGATGGTCATTTATCCATTACCGAAGACGGTTATCTGCAAACCTCCCGTGGCGATCTAGTGATGGGCGATAGTGGCCCGATTAGCTTGCCACTACCGGTTAATAATATCGAGATCACAGCCGACGGCATTATTATGGTTCAGCCTGCGGGCGCTCCTGCAACTGTACAGGAAGAAGTGGCGCGTATTAAACTGGTAGATCCTGATACCCGCACCTTAAAACGTGGCAACGATGGCTTATTTCGCGGCAAGTTAAATGAGTCAGACGCCGATGTCAGTGTCAGGATCAAAAGCGGCATGCTGGAGTCGAGCAATGTCAATCCGGTCGGTGAAATGTCGGAAATGATTGCCTTGCAACGCCAGTTTGAAATGCAGTTGAAACTTATGAAAACCGCTGAGGAAATTGACTCGGCCAGTGCATCGCTATTGCGTGCATTCTAAATGATATTGAGGTGACTTATGAACGCAGCATTATGGATCAGTAAAACCGGCTTAGATGCACAAACAAAAGATATCGCGGTAATTTCTAATAACCTGGCAAACGCCAGTACCGTCGGTTTTAAAAAGAGCCGGGCGGTGTTTGAAGATTTACTCTATCAAACCATTAATCAGCCGGGGGGCCGTTCGGCGCAAGATACTGAAATGCCATCAGGGTTAATGTTAGGCGCTGGTACAAAAGTGGTGGCGACGCAGAAAATCCATTCCCAAGGGGATATGATCACTACCGATAACTCGCTGGATATGATGATCCAGGGGGAAGGTTTTTTTCAGGTGCAAATGCCAGACGGTTCCTTGTCTTATAGCCGTAATGGTCAGTTCACCATGGATGAAGAAGGCAATATGGTGACGCCGGGAGCCGGTTATTTATTGCAACCACAAATTACCTTACCGGAAGATGCGCAAAGTGTAATTATTTCACAAGACGGTGAAGTGTCGGTGACTTTGCAAGGCCAGGCAGAGCCTGCGGTGGTTGGTCAAATCAATACCGTGAATTTTGTCAACCCAACCGGGTTAGAGCCTATCGGGCAAAATCTGTTTGTTGAAACGGCGGTTAGTGGCGCGCCACAAGAAGGGGTTCCGGGGTTGGAAGGTTTCGGCATGATAGTGCAAGGAGCACTGGAAACATCGAATGTTAACACCACCGAAGAGCTAGTGAATTTGATTGAAAGCCAGCGGGTTTATGAAATGAACTCGAAAGTGATTTCTGCCGTCGATCAAATGCTTAGTTATATTAATCAGCAATTATAATGGTTGAGGTACGTCATATGAAAAAGGTAAGCCTACTACTTTGTGCATGGATGACGTTAACTGGCTGTGCCAGTATCGAGCAAGCGAAAACATTACCCGATGATCCGGATTTTGCACCGATCTTACCTGAAATGGAAGAAGAGCCGATTGTGCCGACCGGCTCATTGTTTCGACCAAATTATGTCAATAATATTTATTCCGACTCAAAAGCGCATCGTGTTGGCGATATTATTTCAGTGATCTTAAGTGAGAGTACACAAGCGCAGAAAAATGCCAAAACCGAGCTGAAAAAAGAAAATAGCGCGACTTTAAATCCAATCACAGGTTTGGGCGGCACTTCAGTAACCTTTAAAAATGATGCAGTGCAATTTGGTTTGGATCAGGAATCTGATTTTAAAGGTGACTCAAAAACCAATCAGGGTAATAGCTTAAGCGGTAATATTTCCGTCCATGTGCTGCGGGTGTTGCCAAACGGCAACTTGATGATTCGTGGTGAAAAATGGATGACCTTAAACAATGGCGATGAATATATTCGCTTAACCGGCATTATTCGCTCGCAGGACATCAGCTCAAACAACACCATTATATCGTCAAAAGTGGCGAATGCTCGCATTCAATATTCAGGTACTGGTGCGTTTGCCGAAGTACAGGAACAGGGCTGGTTGTCTAAATTCTTTAGTAGTTCCTGGTGGCCGTTGTAATTCGCGCGGGTGGAGAGTGATATGAAAGTGCATTTATTTAAAGTTATCAGCCTAAGCTTATTGTTATTAACACAAGCGGCGTTTGCTCAGCGGGTTAAAGATTTAACTGATGTCGCTGGTGTTAGAGCTAACCAGCTAGTGGGTTATGGTCTGGTGGTAGGTTTGCCGGGTACCGGCGAGCAAAGCCCATTTACCGAACAAAGCTTTAAAACCATGCTTAGTAATTTTGGTATTACTATGCCGAGTAATTTAAAACCTAAGATTAAAAATGTTGCCGCAGTTGCGGTACATGCAGAACTGCCGGCATTTGCTAAGCCAGGACAAACTGTCGATGTTACGGTTTCTTCTATGGGCAGCGCGCAAAGCCTGCGTGGCGGTACCTTATTACAAACGATATTAATGGGGATTGACGGCAAGGCTTATGCGGTGGCGCAGGGCAGCCTGGTGGTCAGCGGTTTAGGCGCTGAAGGTTTAGACGGCTCAAAAGTATTGGTGAACACGCCGACGGTTGGTCGTATTGCCAATGGTGCGATTGTGGAGCAGGAAGTACCATCACCGTTTAATAACGGCGATCATATTACTTTTAACTTACACAATGCGGATTTTTCTACCGCCAAGGCGCTGGAAAAAGTCATTAACAGTGAATTTGCCAATGTAAACGACCCAGCAACTTATATTGCCCATGCCATAGATAATACTTCAGTGCAGGTAACCGCGCCGCGTGATCCGAGCCAACGGGTAAGTTTTTTGGCTATATTGGAAAATTTGGAATTTGAGCCCGATTCACCATCGGCAAAAGTAATAGTTAACTCACGCACCGGCACCATAGTGATCGGCGCGGATGTTCGCTTGTTACCGGCGGCGATTACCCACGGTGGTATTACCGTCACCATTAATGAAACGCAAACGGTTTCCCAGCCGGATGCGTTCTCTGAAGGAGATACTGCGGTAACTACCCAATCACTGATTAATGTTAATAATAGTGATAACAGGATGTTTGTTTTCGACCCAGGTATTACCTTAGATAACTTAGTGCGGGCAATTAATAACGTTGGTGCTGGCCCTGGTGATGTGATGGCGATTCTGGAAGCGTTAGAACAAGCGGGCGCATTGCGAGGAGAGTTGATCATTATCTAATGGTCACTAATGTTATGGCTAGCAGAATGAACGAAGCGCAAAATTATCTCGATCTCAATAGTTTAAACAGTATTCGTCAGCAATCGAAAGCAACAGATCAAGAGAATAAAAAAGCCGCGCTGGAAACTGCCGCGAAACAGTTTGAAGCGATTTTTATGCAAATGCTGTTAAAAAGCATGCGTAAAGCTGAAGAAGTGTTAGAAGCAGACAGCCCATTCAATTCAGAGTCGACCAAATTTTATCGCGATATGCACGATCAGCAATTGGCATTGGAGCTGTCGAATAATGGCTCGCTTGGCTTGTCTGAGTTAATCGTGCGTCAGTTAGGCGGCGACAGTGAAAATTATACCCCGAGCAGCGTTTTTAAGGCGCAAGCACGGGTATTAGGCGGCGCATCGGATAATCAGCAAGCCACTGAATTTAAAATGCCAACACGACGTCAATTTACTGACTCTGCTACTAAGTTATCAGCTGATGCCAGCGCAAATTTTCCGAGTGAAGAAATAGCGTTTAATCAGCCACAAGATTTTGTTAGCGCATTAACCGAACCGGCAAAACTGGTTGAGCAGAAATTAAATGTGCCGTTTCAGGTGGTGATAGCTCAGGCAGCGTTAGAAACCGGCTGGGGTCAAAAAATCATTAAAACACCGCAAGGTCAAAGTTCAAACAACCTGTTTAATATCAAGGCTGACAGCCGTTGGTCAGGTGAAAAGACTCACAAAGAAACATTGGAATACCAGCAAGGCGCTATAGTGAAAAAGCGTGAACCGTTTCGTGTCTACCAAAACATTGCTGATAGCATCAACGACTACATTGATTTCCTTTCTTCCAGCGAGCGTTATCAAGGGGCGCTTAACAAAGCAAATAATGTGGAACACTTCCTGCATGGATTACAAAGTGCTGGATATGCGACAGATCCCAATTATGCCAATAAGATCATGGCAACTCTGCAAAAAGTATCCAGCCTAATTAAGTAACCTGACGAATTAAATAGCGAAAAACTGCGTCAGGTAAAGCAAGCAATAAACAGCTGTTGTCTGATTGTAGGAGTAACAATTATGTCGGTTAACTTGTATCAAACTGGGGTGAGTGGCCTGTTAGCGGCTCAGCAACAGTTGGCAACAACTGGTCATAATATTGCCAATGTAAATACCGAAGGCTACAGTCGCCAACGAGCTGAGCAAAATTCACAAGTTGGCAATTATTACGGCGATAACTTTGTCGGCTCAGGTACTTATGTAAATGATATTCGTCGAATTTATGACAAATTTGCCCAACGTGAACAAATTATTAATCAATCTAATTTAGGCTTTGCTGATGGCTTGAATCTGAGCCTAGATCAATTGAACAATATTATGACAAGCTCAGGTGAGTCGATTAATTCTGCGATTGAACAATTTTATACTTCAGCGAATGCGATTGCCGATGATCCCAGTAATCTTGGGCTACGTAATATGACACTTAGCCAGGCGGGAATACTGGCCAGTAATTTTAATTCCATTAGTAGACAATTCGATCAACTGGAAAAATCTGTAAATGGTGAAATTGAACAAATCGCTTCACAGATCACAGAAATTGGTCAGGAACTAGCGCGGATCAATGATCAAATAACGCAAAATAAAAGTTTTGATGGTACAGGCCAGCCAAATGATCTGCTTGACTCTCGAGACCGCTTAATAAATGAACTCAGTAAGTTTGTTAACGTTAATGCGATTGAAGATCAAAATGGTATACAAACGGTAATGATTGGCGGAGGTACAACACTGGTCGCCGGAAAAATTTCTTTAGCAGTGGAAGTGCAGTCGGGTGATCCTGATCCGGCAATGACCACACTAGAACTGGTTAGCGGTTCTACTCGATTAGGGTTAGACGCCGATAAAATGGGCGGTGAGCTAGGAGCAAAATTCCAATACCGCGATAATAATTTAAAACAGGCACGTGCGGATATTGACCGTATTGCTACCGCTATTGCTTATACCATTAATGACGTGCAATCTCAGGGGCTGGATTTAAATGGTCAGCAAGGCACTGATATTTTTACTGATGTCAATTCTTCTACCTTAGTTCAGGGACGAATTCAGAATTTTTCTGGCAATACCGGCACAGTGAGTGGTGAAATTCATATTACTGATCTTACCCAGCTATCCAGTGATGAATTTGAGATTGAATATGATGGGGCCAATTATCAGCTAACTAATTTAAATACTGGAGCTACCTCTGTGCTAGGTGCAGCGGGTGCCGGACCATTTGCTACGACTTTTGGTTTTGAATTTGTTGAAGCAGCGGGGGCGCCTGCTGCTGGTGATAAATTTTTGGTTCGTCCAGGTGAAAGCAGCGCAGCGTTAATTAAGCAAGTATTAACTAACGGGGAAGGTATCGCTGCTGCTACGGCAATTGAGGTGACGCCTTCTGATAATAACGTCAGTGCCGGTAATGTGATGATAACTAATGTCACTGATCCGTTAACGGCACAGGCGACAGCACCGATTCGTGTTGAAGTTTTAGAGTCGCCACCAGGCACTTATACCTACAATATTTATGACGATAACACCAACGCACTGTTACAAACTGGTGCTCACACTCCACCACAAACGACGATTGCTGGTTTTGCCGGTGCTTTTGATATTGAAATAAATGGTGATCTTTCCGGCTTAGCGCCAAATGCACCGGAAACCTTTTATATTCGTGATGCCTTTGGTTTAGGTAACGGCGATAACGCTTTTGCTATGGCAGATAGTAAAGACCAGGGAGTGCTAAATAACGGTAAGGAAACTTTTAATCAGAATTTGGCGATTGCAACGGCAACTGTTGGTACTGACGCTAAGTCTGCTGAACTGGTGGCTGATACTGCTGATGCACTTTATCTGCAATCGTATAATCGTAATCAGGAAGTTAAGGGCGTTAATTTAGACGAAGAAGCCGCAAACCTACTTAAGTTCCAGCAAGCCTATCAGGCGTCATCACGTATAGTTTCCATCGCTAGTACCATTTTTGATACCTTGCTTAATGCGGCACGTTAGGAGTAAGTGATGAGAGTTTCTACTAGCCAGATGTTTTTGCAAAGTACTAAACATATGACCACTAATGAGTCAAAACTTAATGAGCAATCAGCGTATTTGGCGTCAGGTAAAGGAGTGCTTACTGCGAAAGATAACGGTGTACAATACGGCACCTTGATTGGTTACAAAGATGAACTACAAAATATTGAGCTTTATCGTCGCAATATAGTGCAGGCAACTAATAGAAACTCGTTATCGGAAGTATCATTTTCTTCAGCGCAAGATGTGTTAAACCAAATTAAACAAACCTTTATTCAAGCGAATAATGGCGCTATGTCAGATGATGATCGTACTGCTCTTTCGGCGCAGTTAAAACAAAATCTTGAGCAAATGTTAGATATAGCCAATGTCAAAGATGAAACCGGCGGTTATGTTTTCTCCGGTTATCAGATTGATAAAAAGCCTTTCTCTGTTCAACCTGACAATACTGTTAATTATAACGGCGACAATGGCGTTCGCGAGTTAAAAATATCTAAAAGTGTTTCAGTGCCGCTGAATCAGCCGGGCGATGAAGCTTTTATGAAGGTTGGTAACTCGTTAGGTGATTTCAGTGCCAGCTATCCGGTCAACGAAAGCGGTATGATAGTAAACCGCGCGATTATTTCCGATCGCAGTGTTTATGTTGATAACCAGCCTTATACCCTGGATTTTACCGATGCTGATAATAATGGCAGTCTAGAATTAACGATTACTGATAATGCGGCAAATACTGTCGTTGTTGATCCATATGTTGCCGGTCAGGCTTATGGTTTTGCCGGTATGGAAATTACTATCGATGGTACCCCCAGTGTTGGTGATCAGGTGGTGCTATCAGAAGAGCCAAATATTAGTGTGTTTGAAACCATTAAGCAGGCAATTGACTGGATCAATGTCCAAGGTGCCGCTGCAGATACTGAAAAGCATCAGGCAGACTACGGTCATATTCTGAGTCAAATCAATGCGTCTTTAAACCATATATCTACACGGCAGGGCAATGCAGGTATTAATCTTCAACTGTTACAGACTCAATCAACTTATCATCAAGATAATGAATTACTGATGGAGCAAGGTAGATCTTCCATTGAAGATTTAGATTATGCTGCAGCAGTAACGGAGTTTGAGCAAGCAAAAGTAGCGCTGCAGGCAGCTCAGCAAACCTATGTAAAAGTTCAAAATTTAAGCTTATTTAATTACATTTAATAATGTTGGCACTTACTTTGCAGGGGTTTAGTAACAGCAAAGTGTCAAAATATAAACAATGCGAGGTCAGTTATGCCTTTATATGTAAACAGTAATATTAGTGCATTGAATGCACAGCGACAATTAAATAGTAGTGGTGGAGCACTAGATACGTCATTCAAACGTCTATCGTCTGGTTTACGTATTAATAGTGCAGCTGATGATGCGGCGGGTTTACAAATTTCCGATCGCCTGCAATCGCAAATCCTAGGCTTGAATCAAGGTAACCGAAACGCCAACGACGGTATTTCATTAGCGCAAACTGCTGAAGGTGCGATGGATGAAATGACTTCCATGTTTCAGCGTGTTCGTACGCTTGCGCAACAGGCAGCGAATGGTTCGAACACCGATGATGACCGTCTTGCGCTTCAGCAAGAAATCAGGGCATTATCGGAAGAAATAAACCGGGTAGCATCTGACACTACTTTTGGTGGTCAAAACTTATTAGATGGTAGCTATGAAGCCAGCTTTCAGATTGGGGCTGATGCTGTTCAAACCATAGGCTTTAGTATGAAAGATGTCGGCGGTACGGTAAATGGTACGCTATCTACTAATGGTGGTTTTACTTTATCAGGTATTGCCGGTATTGCCAGTATGGTATCAGGTAACCCATTATCAAGCTTGGCTGAAGGTGCATCAGATATTGGTGGTGCAGCGTTAGCAACCGATACTTTTGCGCAAGCGTTTATAGCAACAGGTATTAGTGTGTCGTCTCAGGTTAACTCGCAAATAGTACTTGCCGGTGTTGATGCGTTAATTGCTGTAGTAGATAAAAAACGAGCTGAGCTGGGTGCGGTACAAAACCGTTTCCAATCAACGATTCGTAACCAGGCAAACATCTCTGAAAACCTGTCAGCAGCGAAATCACGTATTAAAGACGCTGACTTTGCGGCGGAAACAGCGGCATTGACACGTAACCAAATTCTACAGCAAGCCTCGCAAACAATTCTTGGTCAAGCTAATCAACGTCCGCAAGCGGCATTAAACTTACTGCAAGGTTAATGGAAACTTAGTAAAATAAAGTATTAACAATTAGCGACAGATTTAAGCCCTGAAAGTTTACTTTCAGGGCTTTTTCTTTTTAATAATTAGCCGCTTGGAAAGTTAAATAAAAAAATAGCCAAATAATACTAAAGGAAAAAAAACTAGCGCCGATATAGTGTTTGTCCGAAGGGTGAGAGCTTCGAACAAGGTCTAGCGGGTAAGAGCGTTAGCGCCTTAACTAACAATGTTAAACCGAGTAAAGAGAGTATTATTATGGCTTTATATGTAAACACTAACGTAAGTTCGTTAAATGCCCAACGTCAATTAACTAACTCTGGCGGTGCGCTAGACACTTCTTTTAAACGTCTATCTTCAGGTCTTCGTATTAACAGTGCAGCTGATGATGCGGCAGGCTTACAAATTTCAGACCGATTGCAATCACAAATTATGGGTCTTACCCAAGGTAACCGTAATGCCAATGATGGTATTTCGTTAGCACAAACAGCTGAAGGTGCAATGGACGAAATGACCTCAATGTTCCAACGTGTCAGAACCTTGGCGCAACAAGCAGCGAATGGTTCAAATACTGATGAAGATCGTTTGGCACTTCAGGAAGAAATTCGCTCACTAATGTCAGAAATTAACCGTGTTGCAGAAGATACTACCTTTGGTGGTCAAAACTTGTTAGATGGTAGTTATGAAGCATTCTTCCAAGTGGGGGCAGATGCCGTTCAAACTATTGGTTTTAGTATGAAAGATGTGGGCGGCACGGTAAATGCTATGTCTGCTAATAACGGTTTTACACTATCAGGTATTGCTGGAGTTGCTAGTGGCGTTACCGGTGAACAGTTATCAGTGCTAGCTGCTGGCGTGTCGGAAATTGACGATGCAGCCATCACAGAAACGTTTGCCAATACTTTTATTGCCACTGCAGTGTCAGTTTCCAGCCAGACAAATGCCCAGGTTATTATGGCGGGTATGGACTCATTAATTGCGGTAGTTGATAAAAAACGTGCGGAACTAGGTGCAGTACAAAACCGTTTCCAATCTACTATTCGTAACCAGGCGAATATTTCTGAAAACTTAAGTGCTGCGAAATCTCGTATTAAAGATGCAGACTTTGCCGCAGAAACGGCGTCGTTAACTCGTAACCAAATATTGCAACAAGCTTCTCAAACAATCTTGAGCCAAGCTAACCAACGTCCTCAAGCAGCGCTAAGTCTACTAGGCTAGTAGCGAGTTGCATTGAGCTCTCAAGGACTACAAGTTGATAGTAGAGAGCATACAACGATAGTAGTCAACAAAGCTGGTTTAGCATGATGGTAGTGCTCACTTAGCTGAACTCTGGCAAACATTTGATGTATTAATGTCAATATGTAAGAGGTGGTTGCAGTGGCTTTATTTGTTAATACGAATGTGAGCTCGATAAATGCGCAGCGCCAATTAACCGACTCAAGTTTAAGGTTAGATACTTCGTTTAAGCGTTTATCGACCGGTTTGAGAATAAATAGCGCATCAGATGATGCAGCAGGGTTACAAATCTCTGATCGATTACAGTCTCAAATTTTGGGTTTCTATCAGGGAAATCGCAATGCCAATGATGGCATTTCACTAGCGCAAACAATAGAAGGCTCAATTGAAGAAGTTACCCAAATGTTTCAACGGGTTAGAACATTAGCGCAGCAGGCGGCAAATGGTTCTAATTCAGATGGTGACAGGCTTGCACTTCAGGAAGAAATTAGAGCTTTGATGGAAGAAGTAAACCGTATTGCTGAAGATACTACCTTTGGTGGTGAAAATGTCCTTGATGGCAGTTATCGATCGGTTATACAAGTAGGAGCAGACGCTAATCAGTATATTACTTTCAATATGAAATCTGTCGGTGGTAATGCGGCAGAAAACAGTTTGACGACAAATGGTGGTTTTACACTGTCGGGTATTGCAGGAATTGCGAGTGCGGTATCTGGAAAATTGTTATCTACTCTGGTTGCTGGGGTGTCAGAAATTGACGATCAGGCAATCACAGAAACTTTTGTTAACTCGTTTATGGCGACAGCAATTTCGGTATCAAGTAATTCCAATGCACAAGTAGTGCTAGCGGGCATGGACTCGTTGATAGCAGTGGTAGATAAAAAACGGGCTGAACTGGGGGCATTGCAGAACAGATTTGAGTCGGTGGTTCGTAATCAATTGAATATTTCGGAAAACCTATCGGCGGCAAAGTCGAGAATAAAGGACACCGATTTTGCGTCAGAAACGGCGGAATTAACTCGAAACCAGATTATTCAACAAGCAAGTCAGACAATTTTGACACAGGCAAACCAGCGTTCACAAACGGCGTTGAGTCTGTTAAGTTAGCAGTTAAATAAATACTATTGTGGTGCGGCAAAATTTTGCCGGTGATAGGTAAAGCACTTATTATCGTTACATGTTTTAAGTAATTTATTACTGAGAGAGTAAAACGTGGTAATAAGTGAAGAACGCCCTTATCGTATGGGGTAATTCGATAAGGGCGCGAAAAATTAATGGTGTTTTGTTGTTTAGCGTGGAGGCTGTAAAACAAAGTCATCATTAATCGCGAACTTCTCTCACATTCGCGCAAACTATAATAAGCACAAATTGTGCCAACTATATGGAAGTGGTGATTGGTTTAATTGGGTTTATTATAAAGGAGTCATACTCTCGACTCAAAATAAAAGGGAAGGCTTGCCTTCCCTTTTACCTTTCTTTTATTTTTCATGTTTATAATTTTAAATAAAGCTAATAAAAACAATGAGTAAGTTTTATTTAATTTTTTTTAAAAAAAGCTTAAGTAAATATTTTTTCCGCCGATATATAAGGATAGAGAATAACTCTCGCACGAATTTCATTTAGTTAGGGGTAATTAAAGTGGAGTTCGATTAAAAAATAAGTGGAGGCTGTATGGCTTTATATGTAAATACTAATGTGAGCTCACTAAATGCTCAGCGCCAGTTAAACATGTCTGGCAATGCGTTAGATAACTCATTTAAAAGATTATCTTCTGGTTTGCGTATCAATAGTGCATCAGACGATGCCGCTGGTATGCAGATATCTAATCGTCTTGGTAGCCAAATTGCTGGCCTTACCCAGGGCAACCGTAACGCCAATGATGGTATTTCGTTAGCACAGACTGCTGAAGGTGCGATGGACGAAATGACGTCAATGTTCCAACGTGTCAGAACTTTGGCGCAACAAGCAGCAAACGGCTCCAATACCGATGATGACCGTTTGGCACTACAGGAAGAAATCCGTTCATTAATGTCTGAAGTTAACCGTGTCGCAGAAGATACTACCTTTGGTGGTCAAAACTTACTGGATGGTAGTTATGAAGCTTCTTTCCAGGTAGGGGCTGACGCTGTTCAAACTATCGGTTTTAGTATGAAAGATGTTGGCGGTACGGTAAATGCCATGTCAGCTAATAACGGCTTTACACTATCTGGTATTGCGGGTGTTGCAAGTGGAGTTACTGGCGATCAGCTATCGACATTAGCGGCAGGTGTGTCTGAAATTGATAATGCAGCCATTAGCGAAACGTTTGCTAATACTTTTATTGCAACGGCAATCACTGTTTCTAGCCAGTCAAGTGCACAAGTTGTTATGGCCGGTATGGATTCACTAATTGCGGTAGTTGACAAAAAAAGGGCTGAATTAGGTGCGGTGCAAAATCGTTTCCAATCAACCATTCGTAACCAGGCGAATATTTCGGAAAACTTGTCAGCGGCGAAATCGCGTATCAAAGATGCAGACTTTGCGGCAGAGACGGCAGCATTGACTCGTAACCAGATCCTACAACAAGCAAGTTCTAGTATCTTAAGTCAAGCTAACCAACGTCCTCAACTTGCTTTGAGTCTTCTAGGTTAGTAACTTTGCGTCTATAGGCTAAAATGATTATTAGTCTATGACGCGCTGTTTTTTGAGGAGGCGGTATGGCGATAGAACAAGTACGTGAAAATAGTACTTTTGCCAAAACTAATGCTGAACCATTATCTGGCAGTGTTGGCGCCAATTTTGCAAAAGAACTAAAAGAAACAGAAACTAACGAAGCTGTAGATAAAGCGGGGTTAACTTCTTTAAAATAGCCGTCCACGCTAGCAACGCACATCAAGTCTAAGCTCAAATTGAACATCTCGCGGAAGTCGTAAGTTTGCGGCATACTCCCCCCTTGCTTGCAGTGGGCGACAGG
>CAZUHQ010000105.1:0-13119 GCA_964620605.1 uncultured Thalassotalea sp. | reverse complement strand
ACAGTTATCCAAAATGGTTTGTGAGCGATCTTCCTTCGCTGGGTCATATTGACCATCAGTGGTTAACGATCCCGGTACCGCGCATGGATCTGCACTACCGCTTACCCCACCAAACTGGCTGGCCAGGAATTGTTCACGCAAGTTAGGGGCACGGAATGAAGTACCATATGATGAAGTAAACAATAATGAATCGGTTGGTTTATAAGTGACACGCGCCCGTTTGGTTAACTCGCTACCAAAATTAGACTCGTCGGTATAACGCAGCGCCGCTTCAATTTCAAACAAGTTTGCCCAATCTTGATCAACCGCTATTGGCATAGAAATCTCACCAAAAACATCGGTGACATCACGATCGCCCATGGTCGCCCCTTCACTTAATGGGTTCTCTGCCGCCACTAAGCCGTTGGCACCTAAAGTATCGGCTTCTGATTGAATACGGTCACGCCTAAACTCCATACCAAACGCCGCCGTCACAGCACCGCCTTGGTCAAAGTCAAACATGTCACCTGTCATAAACGCAGAGGTCATTATTTGCTCAACCGTGGTACTGTTCATCCGGGTACCAATCAAGAAATCTTTTTCAGCTTGCGTGGCAAATACCCCGCCACCATAGCTACCACCAGTGAAAATAGATGGTGCAAAGAAGTTAACCGGCACACATTCCTGCGGCGTGATAAAACCAAGACCTGCCGGGGCATTAACACCACAAATTGGATTACCATCATTATCAAGACGCAAAGTACCAAGCGTTAACGCTAGGTTACTTTCATTCATGATCGGTTGATCTTGCTTACCAACCCCGCGGTCATAGGAGGCAAACATTTCATATGACCAACCACGGTCTTCCAAAAAACCACCGGTAAAATCACCACGTAAGCCGGTAACAAATCTAAAGTGATTAAGCTCTACTTCACGTTTTTGTGGTAGATCTTCCAAGGTAATAATATTCGATACTTCCACATCAAACGGACTTAATGGGTTTTGTACTAAATGAGGTGAACCATCATCATTAACAACAATATTGCCATTTTCATCTTCGTGCGGGATCATCCCAGGAATCGTCGGGAAGATTTGCTCGGTCGATGCTAGTGAGGTTAAGTGACGATGGAAATAATAAGTTTCATAGAAAATTTCTTCGTCACCACCCCACCAATCTGGCATATATGAACCATTAGCCGCCAGGGTAAAACGAGTCACAGGCTGTACTAAATCCGCCTGCATCCGATCTTTACCATCATGATGCATATCACTATAAACACGGCGATTTAGTTGACCAGAACTGGTAAGTGCTATGTTAGGATCGGATGGTTGTGGCAAACCACTAGCAAACGTATAATCTTGAATGTCTAAACTATCCATTTGGCCTGGATTATAAAAAATAGCAAATTCTTCTGGGTGTGAACTATACCTTTCTGACAGCTCTAAAATAGAATTATCCCAGAAACGGCTTGAACACACAGAGACTCTGCCGCCATCCTGTTTTTTCCAGATTTTTTTAATACAGTCGGTTCTGTCTTTTACCGCGACTCGTTCACGGTTATAGTAAGACGCAAAGACGCAGAAAACGCAAATTTTGCTCTATCGCCTTCAAAACCTGTGATAAATGACAGATCGGTTTCTTCACCCCCACCTTCAGCGGTATCAGAATAACCACCGGATAATTCAAAGCCATCATAGCTTTCTTTTAAAATAACGTTGATAACACCTGCTACCGCATCCGCACCATAAATAGAAGATGCCCCTTCGGTAATTACTTCAACACGCTCTACCATGTTCACAGGTAATAAGCTGAGATCCGGTTGCGATGGCGCACCACGAACACCAGATGCCCCTAAGCGACGACCGTTGATCAAAATCAGGGTACGCTCTGGTCCTAAGCCACGTAAACCAACGTTAGATGAGCCAACACCGCCACTTGGTGGCGGCTCAGAAGCATTTGAGTTACCGGCATTGGAGTTAAAACTTGAGTCAAACTGCTGACCATTAGCCATTGACGTGTTTTGTAATAATTCACTAACAGTACGAATACCCGCTTTTAAAGCATCATCTGCTTTAATCACATGGATAGGTGCTGCATTTGAAAACTCTGCTTTTTTAATCCGTGAACCAGTGACCGCTATACGCTCAACTTCTTCCTCTGCTGCGGTTTCTTCCGCAAACACTGGAGCAGATAAAAATGATGCCGAGACACTAGCTACCAGGGCAAATTTAATTGCCTTAGCAAGTGGAGATGGTTTTACCATGTTGTTATTCCTCGTGTTTTATTATAATTATCCTACCTAAATCCCTGTTGCTGAATTTAACGACTGCGGTAAATATCCCTGTTATTTACACCGATAGATTCACGGTAGACATTGCTAGACTACTTTTTTGATTTATAAAATAAAATGAAATTATTAAATCAAATTTGTTACAAATATTTCTCATGTAAAGAAATTTACACAAAAAAATTAACGGCTTATTAACCTTTTATCAGGCTTAACCCCGTTTTATACCCTATTGTTAATTTTGCTGTTCCGCATTGGCCGTGCTGGCTAACAGTTCTCCTTATTAACAGGAATTTTCCAAATAAGTGTATGCAACAATTACAAACTTAGCCAAATACCAACAAAATTTTTATTAAAAAAGTCCAAATAGTCATGAAGTTATGAATTATTAAAATACAGGTTAAACATTGACTAACTCTTATCGCTTAGTAATAGTGAACATAAAATAATAAAAGGTACTTACCTATGAAACGCCTAGCCTTAACTTTACTACTCGGTTTAACTGTATTTAGCTGCCAGGCAAATGATAGTTCTCGGCTGGTCAATGCACTCCAGAGCAACAGCCAAATTATCAAAGATCTGCGCCAACTCACCGATGAAATTGGTGGCAGACTGACCGGCACAAAAGCCAATGAGCAATCACTGGATTGGGCATTAGCTAAGTTTAAAGCCGCAGGCGTTAATGCGAAAAAAGAAGTATTTGAAATGCCACGCGCCTGGGTTGAGCATCAGGCAACAGGTGTAATAACGGGTGATAAACTCCATTTTACCACGCAAGTTGTCGCCATGCCGTTTACCAGTGCAACAGCTAAAAATGGGCTGTTAGCCCCTATTGCGACTATAGGTAAAGGAGATGCTGAGGCATTTAAACAAAGTCAACCATTAAAAAGCCACTGGCTACTGGTTGAAACAGCCCTACTGGATGATAACGCTGGCATTCACGGCCTGTTTCAGGAATACCTGGATTTTGTTGGCATTGAAAAACGAGCACTTGACGCTGGCGCTACCGGCATCATTTATATGTCTTCTCGAAAACAAAACCTGCTTTATCGTCACTTGCCGAGCCAAGGCGCGGGTAATCAACTGCCAATTATTGTGATTGAGCGAGAACAGGCGCTCAAAGTTCAGCGATTACTTGCCCACGGCCACCAACTTACCTTTAACGCTAAACTCGATATCAGTAATGAAGCTCCCTATCAAAGTGCCAATGTTATCGCTGAAATCAAGGGCGCAGAAAAACCAGAGGAAATCGTATTAATCGGTGCTCATATCGACTCGTTCGACTTAGGCACAGGCGCACTGGACAACGGCTCAAATGTCAGCCTGGTGATAGATATTGCCCGGCAAATCACTCAGCTTAATATTAAACCCAAACGCACCATTCGTTTTGCGCTTTTTAATGGTGAAGAACAAGGAATGTTTGGCTCTTGGGCATATAATAAACAACACGAAAATGAACTTAGCCAACACATTATCACCTCTACAATTGATATTGGCACAGGAAAAATCACCGGATTTTTTACCAATGGCAGAGATGAAGTGATACCTGCATTACAAAAAGTCTTAGAGCCGGTAGCAGTATTAGGGCCATTTGAGCATATTAACCATCCGGTCGTTGGTACCGATAATTATGACTTTATGATGAACGGTGTTGCTAACCTGGTCGCTAATCAACAAGATGCCAACTATGCCTCCAATTATCACGCAGAGTCAGATACCTTTGATAAGGTAGATCAAAAGCAACTCAAACAAAATGCCGCTGTGATGGCAGCAATGACTTTAGGTTTTGCCAACCTGGAGAATATTCCGTGGCAACAACAAAGCACTGAGCAAGTTGAAGCTATGGTGAAACAATTTGATATTGAAGCGTCGATGAAAACCTTCGGTCTATATCAAAGTTGGATTAACAAAACCCGTCCGAAGCGTTAACGAATAGCGGTATTAAAAATATCGCTCAACGTTTTAGATAAGGCATACAGCCCTCTTCAGAGACTGTATTTAGAGTAGAGCCGTGAAAAATTTGTTTTAAAATTAGGTACTAATAAACTAGTCATCTATAATAAGGAAATAATGTATAGAGTCATTGCAAGGAAGCATTCTATGGAGTCAATTCATCCTTCGCTAGTAAAAACTTGGGTATTTCTCGCCCAATCTAACGACCATAAACTTGCCAGTGCAAAATTCTTAGCTCATAAGAAAATAAAATCTAACTATGGTTCGATCGCACTGGCAAAAATTTATATCGAACAGCAACAAGACAAAGAAATAGAAGTTGTGGTGATTTAAGTACAATAAAAGACAAAGTGGTGAAGCTTACATTTGCTTATCGACACGAACAAAGCCTCCGGCAAGATATACCATGCGTACTTCATCGCCAACGGTAAATAACATCTGATTATCTTTTTCCTGCAACACCATGTATTGCTCACCATTATCGATTTGGATCATCAGTTCTACCAGTTGATAGCGTTTAACCCGCGTCCCTTGTTTATTATTACTGGCAATGGAAGCACCAATAAAAGCGCCTAAAATAGTGGCAACATCATTACCGCTGCCACTACCAAATTGATGGCCAATGACGCCGCCTAGCACAGCACCACTAAACACCTGCCAGCCATTCGCCTGATCTTTAATCAATTCCTGTTCGGTAATATTACGCACGGATGTCACTGTGCCAAATAACACCTTTTCAACGGACACCGCCTTATTTCTTTGGTATTCACTGGCGTTAAGGGAAAATGTCATTAATAACAAAGCTATAAACAGGGACAGGTATTTCATCGCGATCACCTTTTATCATTACCAACTAAATTACCAACCTACTGTTTGCTTAGTGCGGGTTTTACGTATTTCAGTTTCATCCGCCCACTCAACCAAACCACTTTCCAGATCCATTAAGCGTAAAGTAAATTTATAATATACATCCGCTTTATCCTGATCTGATTTAACAATACTCGATAAATTACCATAAAGCATATACTGAGCACCAATTTGACGGCCAAACTGAACCGCTTTTGACGCATCAACCATGCCGCCATCATGTTGAAATTCCAGCTGTTGACGTGCAGCTTCTACCCGCGCCATATCAACAAAACGAAATTTTCCAGAGCGCAATAACCGGGTGGAAACAGAATCAGTGATCGACTCGGTATCTATATGCTCACTGGTTTTATTTTTAATACGTTCAACAAATACCACCGGACGCTTGTTTTCGGTTAAGGTGCCAACAACCGGCGATAACAATAACGAGTCGGTCATTTCACTCGCCACTTTTTGCAAATCTGTCGAGCCAAAATTAATATTCGTCGTCTCTACAGCCGTTGCATCGCCATAGCTGACGACCGGACGCTGGGCACAACCAACAGCTAGCGATAACACTAAGGCCGATACGAATACAGGGGTCAGTTTTTTCTTCATTTTTTCTTTCCTATTTTAAATATTTCATTAAGTTACTAATCGCTATGCCTTAGGTGGCGCATAACGAACATAAACATTAAATGAATTGGCTTTGACTGAGGGGGCGACACCTCGAATAAAGCTTGACTGTAAGCCATGTACTTCTAACGGTTTCCACGGCGCTTTGCCTGATTCAACACTAAAGCCCTGATCATCAAACCAGTTAAACTGATATTGCAGTTGCTGTGAGCGTTCAAATTGACTGGAAAGCTCAACATTCACTTCCAATAAATCGTTAATACGCCGGTGCTTAACATCACTGATAGTAATGTGCTCTGCGAGTAACTCATTGTCTACTTTCAAGTAAGTCGCAGGGGGGATCTCGTTAGTCACAGATTCTGCGCCAATTCCTGAACTGACAGGAGAAGGCGTACTGTGACACCCAACTAATGTCACGATAAATGAAGCGACACAGAGCCGATAGATATAACGCATATTCATTTTCCCTCCGTTATAAATTTTTTGTTTGCACATAACTAAAATCTCCAAATGAGGTCATATTCGCTAAGGTAATTCGACCACTGTAAATTGTGACATCCAGGCTGACAGCACCATCAACACCTGCTACGGCTAGCTGATGCTGACCAGGTGGCAAGCTCACCCTTAATATTTGAATATTCTGCGGTAGAGTTTGCCAGCTACGTGTATCGGCATGTTCAGACGCCAGGTTGTATAAACTGGCGAGAATATTGCCGATATCGCCACCTTGTTGTTTCATCTTGCGCCGCAAACGCTCTTTCGCCAATAGGCGGATAACTTGTCTGGTGACCATAGCCGGCAACTGCTGCTCTAAGGTTTTCATTGCTAACGCCTGTAACTTGACGATCTCATTTGATTGATACTGCTGCTGTTCAAATGTCAGGGTGAGCGGCTTAGCTCTCCCAATATCATCGGAATAACTAGGTAATGACACGCTAAAAAAGCGCATATCACCATGACGAGTACTAACGGGTAAGCTTAGCCTGGCTTCCCGTCTGGCGGCAATCACGCCTTGCTCATAAAACAATACCAACTCACCGTCATTTGATGCGATAGGTGATTCTAAATTGTTTGAGCTAGTATACCTTTCAGTAAAACTTGCCAAATCATCCGTCATCTTCAGTAAACCCGCTAAACGGATCACATCACGTTGCAAAAAAATATTATCAGGTGAAATTTCCAACGCTCTTTTATAGTCAATATAGGCATCATTTAATTCACCTGTTGCTTCATATAACACCCCGGAAAGATAAAAAGTATAGGAGTTTTGAAAGCCATTTTTAAGCTCGGCAATTTCAGGAGCCATCACGCCATACGCCTGATAAAGTGAGCTGCTTGCCACACCTTGTGCCTGCAATTTTTCAATCGCCTGTTCTATCTCTTGCTGGTTATCCCTTAATGCCTGCTCTTGTACTAGATTTGCCCGCCTTATCTCCACTAACGCCGCTGATAAATCATCCTGAAAAACATAATTAAGTGCCTGATAAGAATGCAACATGCTTTGCTCATAAGCCGGTACCATATACTCAATTGCACTGTCATTACTTACCACGGCGCCCGCTTGCTCAAACCCTTTACTGATCTGGATCTTTGCCTTTTCATTTTCCCGTTCAATGTCCTGGTACGCCATACTAAATAAAGCTTCACTCTCTGGCCATTTCGCCAAAACAAAGTTTAACCTTGCCTGTTCTAACAAAGATAAATTATAAGCATTATGCCCTTTCCCTTGTTTCGGCAAGTGAGACAAGGCACCTACAACATCTGCCGCTAACATCGCCCTGCGTGTTTGCTGTAATTGTTGACTGTAGCTCGCAAAGAAATCCTCAAAACGCATTGACGCACAGCTGGTTAATGTCAGCACGGTTAGCAAAAGCCCAAGGCGTAAAATTATTTCCTTCAATCGTTATTACCTGTTGCAGACACTGTTCAACTCGCTAGCTCTGATTCTAGAATGAATAAAATTAACCAAAGCTGAACATATCTTGTTTAACTGATATTAATTAAAATTAATCGTAATTTACCGGCTTAGCAAACGGTATTTTGTTGGGAAATTGTAAAAGATGGAGAGAAAATAGCCACTTAAGCAGCTGAACGTGCGTAAGTGGCTATATTGAGATCAGGCTAGCTATCGATTGAGTTAACAATTAAAGATGATCGACCGCGATAATTTCGTATTCAACGACGCCACCAGGGGTTTTAATTTCAATTTCAGAGTCAACCTGTTTACCAATCAAACCGCGAGCAATTGGTGAGCTGATCGAAATACGATTATTTTTAATATCCGCTTCATCATCACCGACGATCTGATATTTCACCTCTTCATCGGTATCGATATTCAACAAAGTCACAGTGACACCAAAAATCACTTTACCCGTATTAGGAATTTTTGACACATCAATGATCTGCGCATTGCTTAATTTGCCTTCAATATCCTGAATACGCCCCTCACAAAAACCCTGCTGTTCACGCGCCGCATGATATTCGGCATTTTCTTTTAAATCGCCATGTTCTCGGGCTTCCGCAATTGCTTCGACAATTTCCGGACGTTTTACTGTTTTTAAATGGTGTAACTCGTCACGTAACGCATCGGCTCCGTGTACTGTCATTGGATATTGATTCATTGTTATCTTCTTCTAATGCTTTAAAACAAAAAAGTTGTTTATACAAACAACTTTTTATTAAATCTCTAATTTTATTTATGCGCCCGGACTCAATGCAATTCAAGTCTGAGCGCAAAAAATAACGTGTTAATTACACTCTGCGTGTAATTCCTGAATAGATGTTACTGTATTTCTATCATCTGCGGCATGCGCCTGACAAGTAGCAAACGCCGCGTTTAATGTTGTAGTATATGCAACTTTATAACGAAGTGCACCACCACGTAACACTTTCGAATCTTCAATCGCCTTACGACCTTCGGTAGTATTAATAATGTAGCTGTATTCTTCGTTTTTAATTCTATCAAGAATATGCGGACGCCCTTCATGCACTTTATTTACTAAACGCACTGGAATGTCAGCTTCGCCTAGCACTACAGCGGTGCCATGAGTGGCATCCAGTTGATAACCAAGTGCTACTAGTTGCCTTGCTAAATCAACGACACGTTCTTTATCGCTATTACGCACAGAAATTAACGCTCGGCCAGATTTAGGCACAGACACACCAGCCCCCAGATTAGCTTTGGCATAGGCTTCTTCAAAAGTATTACCCACGCCCATCACTTCACCCGTTGAGCGCATTTCAGGGCCAACTAACGGGTCGCTGCCATGGAACTTGTTAAACGGGATCACTACCTCTTTGACTGAAAAGTGTGGTGGAATAGTTTCTTTGGTAATGCCTAATTCAGCCAATTTCTTACCTGCCATCACTCGGGCACCAACTTTAGCCAATGGCACTGAGGTTGCTTTTGAAACAAATGGCACAGTACGAGCGGCACGCGGATTCACTTCAATTAAATAAACCTTGCCATCTTTCACCGCCATTTGGGTATTCATTAAGCCAATAACGCCTAACTCAAACGCCAGATCAGTCACTTGCTTACGCATCACATCCTGCACTTCCTGGCTTAAACTATAAGCTGGCAGTGAACAGGCAGAATCCCCCGAGTGAACCCCGGCTTGTTCAATATGTTGCATAATGCCACCAACCACGACGTTTTCGCCATCACATAAAACATCGATGTCCACCTCAATGGCATCATCAAGGAAGTGATCAAGCAATACCGGCGCTTCATTTGACACGCTTACCGCTTCGTTCATATAACGACGTAAATCATCGATATCATAAACAACTTCCATCGCACGACCACCTAGTACATAAGACGGGCGAACCACTAATGGGAAACCTATTGTTTTAGCTTTGGCTAACGCTTCATCTAGTGAAGTTACCGTGGCATTTTCCGGTTGCAATAAACCTAAACGATCCACCGCCTGCTGAAATCTTTCTCTATCTTCGGCGCGGTCAATGGCATCCGGTGAAGTACCGATAACCGGTACGCCAGCGGCTTCTAATGCACGAGCCAATTTAAGTGGCGTTTGACCACCGTATTGTACAATCACACCTTTAGGTTGTTCGATACGGACAATCTCTAAAACATCTTCAAAAGTGATCGGCTCAAAGTATAATCTGTCAGAGGTATCGTAGTCGGTTGAAACGGTTTCCGGATTACAATTGACCATAATGGTTTCATAACCGTCTTCACGTAACGCTAATGCCGCATGAACACAGCAATAGTCAAACTCAATCCCTTGACCGATGCGGTTAGGACCACCACCCAAGATCATGATCTTATCTTTATTCGTCGGCGCCGCTTCACATTCTTCATCATAGCTTGAGTACATGTAAGCGGTATCTGAGCTAAACTCAGCCGCACAAGTATCTACGCGTTTATACACAGGGTAAATTTCTGCATTATGACGTTTTTTACGGATTTCCGCCTCAGAAACACCGATAATTTGTGCTAAGCGGGCATCAGCAAAGCCTTTACGCTTTAACTGACGTAAATAATCAGGTGTTAAACCTGCCATGCCATTTTCTGCAACTTTAGCTTCTTCCCGCACGATATCTTCAATCTGTACCAGGAACCAGCGGTCAATCTTGGTTAAGCGGAACACATCATCAACAGTTAAACCTAAACGGAAGGCATCAGCAACATACCAGATACGATCAGCCCCAGCTTCCTGCAATTCATGCATAATTTTAGTTTTAGCACCTGGCTGAGTAACATCAACTTGCGGATCAAAACCGTTTGCGCCAACTTCCAGACCACGTAAGGCTTTTTGCATCGACTCTTGCTGGTTACGGCCAATCGCCATCACCTCACCAACAGATTTCATTTGCGTAGTTAACCTGTCTTCAGAACCGGCAAATTTTTCAAAGTTAAAGCGTGGAATCTTAGTGACGACATAATCAATAGTCGGCTCAAAAGATGCGGGTGTCGCACCGCCAGTAATATCGTTAGATAACTCATCCAAAGTATAACCAACCGCCAGTTTTGCTGCGATTTTCGCAATTGGGAAACCGGTTGCTTTTGACGCCAATGCTGATGAACGAGAAACCCGCGGGTTCATCTCGATAATCACCATACGACCAGTATTAGGACAAACACCAAACTGCACGTTTGAACCACCGGTTTCCACGCCGATTTCACGCAGTACCGCCAAAGAGGCATTACGCATGATTTGGTATTCTTTATCGGTTAAGGTTTGCGCCGGCGCTACCGTGATAGAGTCACCGGTGTGAATTCCCATAGGGTCGAAGTTTTCAATCGAACAAATGATAATACAGTTATCATTTTTATCGCGAACCACTTCCATCTCATATTCTTTCCAACCGATTAATGATTCATCGATCAATAATTCATTGGTTGGGGAAAGGTCTAAACCACGAGTACAAATCGTTTCATATTCTTCTTGGTTATAGGCGATACCACCACCTGTGCCGCCCATGGTAAATGACGGGCGAATAATGCAAGGAAAACCGATACGTTTTGCAGTTTCGCGCGCTTCTTCCATCGAGTGAACAATCTCGGCGCGTGGTGTTTCAAGACCGATGTTTTTCATCGCTTTATCAAAACGACTGCGATCTTCGGCCTTATCTATCGCATCGGCGGTTGCACCGATCATTTCAACATTAAATTCTTTTAATACACCATTTGCTTCTAGCTCAAGTGCACAGTTTAGTGCGGTTTGTCCGCCCATGGTTGGCAATACCGCATCTGGGCGTTCCTTTTCAATGATCTTGCGCACCACTTCCCAGTGAATCGGCTCGATATATGTGGCATCTGCCATTTCAGGATCTGTCATTATCGTCGCTGGATTAGAGTTAACTAGAATAACCCGATAACCTTCTTCGCGCAGCGCTTTACAGGCCTGTGCGCCTGAATAGTCAAACTCACAAGCTTGACCAATTACAATAGGGCCAGCACCTAAAATTAAGATACTTTTTATGTCAGTACGTTTTGGCATAGTAATTCTCTCTCTTTTCGGTGATTAAGCTTTATGCTTTTTAATTAGGTCGATGAAATGGTCAAACAATGGCGCAGCATCATGTGGCCCGGGGCTAGCTTCCGGATGACCCTGGAAACTAAATGCCGGCTTATCAGTGCGATGAATACCCTGAATAGTACCGTCAAATAATGAATTATGAGTCACGGTTAAATTTTCCGGCATATTGCTTTCGTCTATGGCAAAACCGTGATTTTGTGCAGTGATCATCACGACATTACGGGCGTGATCTTTCACCGGGTGGTTACCACCATGATGACCAAATTTCATCTTGATAGTTTCCGCGCCACTGGCTAAACCTAATAACTGATGTCCTAAGCAAATACCAAATACCGGGATATCAGTTGTTAACAATGTTTTAATCGCAGCGATGGCGTAATCGCAAGGCTCAGGGTCACCAGGGCCATTAGATAGGAAGATACCGTCCGGATTCATCGCCAAAACATCTTCGGCAGAAGTTTGCGCCGGCACAACAGTAAGTTTACAACCACGATCTGCCAACATACGTAAAATATTACGTTTGACACCAAAATCGTAGGCAACAACATGAAACTCACTATTTTCTACTGTTTGATGCCCTTGCTCCAACTGCCAGCTACCCTCTTGCCATTGATAGGTATCTTTGGTGGAAACCACTTTTGCCAGATCCATGCCTTTTAAGCCAGGAAATGCTTTTGCTTTAGCTAAAGCACTGGCCTCATCAATATTCTCACCGGCTAAAATACAACCATTTTGCGCGCCTTTCTCACGTAAAATGCGGGTTAATTTACGGGTATCGATATCGGCGATACCTAAGATATTATTCGCTTTTAAATAATCGCTTAAACTTTGTTCGTTGCGAAAATTACTCGCCAATAAAGGTAAATCACGGATCACTAAACCTTTTGCCCAGATAGTCGAAGATTCTTCATCTTCACTGTTTGTTCCCGTGTTCCCGATATGCGGGTAAGTCAGGGTTACAATTTGCTCTGCATATGATGGGTCGGTAAGAATTTCTTGATAACCAGTCATTGAAGTGTTGAATACTACTTCACCAACAGCCGCCCCTTCTGCACCAATTGCGGTGCCTTTAAAAACAGTGCCGTCTTCGAGCACTAAAATGGCAGATTTAGTCAATTTAACCTCCGTTAAGATGAAAGAAACTTAATAGTCAATCAGCAGTTCATCACTATTAAGCGCCAAAGCTATGCGAAAAATATGCGCGTAAAAAGCACATAAAAAATGCCAGACAATGGGTAGAAACTATTGATAAAGATGTAACTCACATAGTGTCTTCTATCGTAAAAGCTGGCAAAATTCCGATAGTTATAGGTGGTGGCCATAATAATGCCTATGGCAATATAAAAGGGACGTCTTTGGCATTAAATAAAAAAATCAATGTTGTAAATTTTGATGCACATACAGATTTTAGA
>CAZUHQ010000104.1:0-13321 GCA_964620605.1 uncultured Thalassotalea sp. | reverse complement strand
TTGGCTGATCGGCATCCATGTTATTGGGTGATCGCCATCCATGAAAATATGCAAGCCCATAACAATTCATCTAATGGTGTTTGGCTTAATGAATATACACCTGATTTATCTACGAAATCGAATAACTCTTTTAAAGCAACTTTGACATTATCTAGTGCGTTAGCAGAATTACTATCCTTTCCAGCAAAAACTTTAAAGATAGTATCCAATTGATTATTCACACTGTGATCATCAAATAACCCTTCACATGGATCATTTAAATTTTTTCTGGTAGGTGCCCAAAAGTAATTTTCGGAGAGCGTTTCTAAGTCCCTTTCAAATTCACCACCGCGATATTTAAATACTCTCACAAGCCTTCCTTGCCATATAACGCCGTTTTAAGCGGTGAGTAATAGCTTGCTAAAATGTGAAGCGAAGCGGAACCGAGCAAGCTGTTACGAATCCGACTTGAAAACCCTTGTTATAAGGCGACTATCACTCTTTTTTACTGATATACACAGCCGCTAATTTAGTATTACCATCAGCTATTATAAGATCGCTTTTACCATCTTCATTTAGATCAGCTAATGCAACTCCCCAAGGGTTTGGAATACTTGGCAATTTGAAACTAGAAGCTTCAATTTTAGTCTTTCCACCAAAAACAGCATATAATTCTCCAGACCAATTACTAACCAATGCGTCTTTAAGACCATCGCCATCAATATCTCCAATGGCTATTTGTTTTGCCCCGGTTGCTGTTTTAATTTCTGTTTTATTCTTTTCTAGGAAATTTCCAATCCCATCACCAGGGATTATAGTGATTAAGCTACCATTAGATGCAACAATTAAATCTATCTTATCATCACCATTCATTTCAGCTAGTTCAACAGCAAATGGAGCGTCATATGGTGCAAGCGTTTTCAAATTAAATGACAGCTTATTTGAACTAGTGTTAGTAGCTATCCCTATTTCACGTTGGTTCGGTGTCACTATATCTAATAACTCGTCAGCGTTTATATCGTTAATGGCAAATCCTCTGTAAGGATCTCCACCAGTGTCAATAAGCGTACTTACCGATTTGAATCGTCCGTTAGCGTGTCCTTTATAAAAACGTAATCCATTATGAGTACGGCTATCTACAATGAGATCAATTTTACTATCACCATCTAGGTCTTCTAATCGAACGTGATGTGGATGCGGTGATAAATCGGTTTTAAAAACAGAATGAGACGTTGTTTTAAAGCCGCCTTTTCCATCACCAAAAAGCAAGGTAACATTCGATGTTTCATGATTAGCTATTGCGACATCAACATTTCCATCATCATTGATATCCGACACAGCTATGCCAGTAGGGTTTTCACCAACAGGGAAGCGACCTACCTCCAGTAAACCACCATTTCCATTCCCTTTAAAAGTGATAATATTATTATCAGAGTAATTTGCAACAATAACATCTAAATTGCCATCTGAATCAAAATCACAAACTGATATAGAGGGTTGGCCTGACCCAACGTTTAGCAATGAGTGCGAATAAGTTGAGAGGTCTATTGCATTCGCTCTAGGTTGGTAAAAACAACTTAATGAATTGATAAGAAAAAATAGCGCTACCTTAGATTTATTCATGCATCACCTGAGTTTGATTAGCCTTATAACGCCCCATTAAGAGGCAAATAATAGTTGGCTAAAATGTTGAACGGAGTGAAAACAGCCAGCTGTATTTTTTCCGTTTGAAGCGCTTGTTATAAGCACAATTACACTAAACCAAGAGACCATTTGCTAATAATGCGGGTAAGAAGAAACCGACAGATAAAACAAATGACCCCGTTAAGATCATAGCAACTGAACAAAACACTGCATGCGTGGTAAAAACTTTAGGCTGAAACAATGCACTATTAAGAAAACCAACTTTAGCTATGTTAATTTGTGAGGATACCCAATTGATTTTTGGTTGAGCCCAAACTATAAAAGGCTTGCAATAGACAAGTAAAAAACCAAAGGCTAACTCCATACCTCCAAAGTCTAATAGCATCATCATTTCTGGTGCAGCAAAAGCTGATACAGCAATTAATAAGCCGATTACCACCTTTTGAATTAGACTCAAATCTTTCCAGTTACTCATACATTTCCTTGTGCTTATAACGCCCGCCAGAAGCGGCGAGTTTACGAGTCCGACTTACTGGCATTGTTATATTCCGATTGAATATTTCGATACACGGCAATTGGGTGTACGACTATTCTTGGATATCTATGAAACGATGTAAATTTTTCCATGTTACGCAATGCTGGGAATATTGCTCTAAATGCTCTCTCAATAGTTTCTACTTCAGTTTCCCCATCTACCTCCTCTTTATCCACATATGCTTCATACATATCGAATAAAGTAGTTTCATCTTTCGGTGGTACTGAAGTCACAAGCCCAAGAACACACAACTTTCGATTTGGCTCCGAGCCATATCCATACATGAGATGCTTTAAATCATCATCAATAAAGCAAGCCCTTTTCAAGTTGGCTATAACCTCCATTTCTGGAAACTCTTCAAAAGGACAAACCCGTAGATTTAAACGACCATCAATATATGTGTCTATCCACTCTCTAACTCCTTCAAATAGCCACTCTGGGAGCTTAGCCTTATCAATGTTCTCGGCAACCAATTTCTCGGACTGTTTAAAATCCGCTCTTGCATCCTTGAATCTCTTAGAATTCTTTCCAGACTCTTCTTCTATAGAATCCAACTGTAGCTTTAATTGGTCTATATTTAATATTGAATTAAATTCGCATCGCTTTATAAAACCCAGCAAATCATTAAAGTTTTTTGTTGACTCATAGAGCTTCTCAAAATCTTCAAAGGCACACCACCCTTCAACTTTTACATATGGAGATTTCGATATGTCTGCATGCATTGCTTCAAGAGAAGAATTTTCTGAAATCGCTACCGTATCGTTTATATCGGTAGCGAAGCCTAGTTCAATTAACGTCTCCTCAAGTCTTACCAGAAGATCATGGTGCAGAACTTTTGTTTCTAAAACAGCTTTTTTATCTGTATGAATGCCGCCAAACTCAGACTTGAAAACCTTTAACAACTCGTATTTTCTGATATTTCTTTCGTCTTGAGTTTCTTCGGATGTTTCAGCTCTTTGCTTAGCTAAACCGCCTTCTAATTGGCTGACAAGAGAGGCAGCCTTATCAAAGTCAAAATATAAGATATCCCTAAGATTCAATGTAACCTCCTATGTCAGTAAAGGAATATAAAATTTAATAGTGCGCAATTTGCGCATTTTTCTACCACGCTATTGCTCACTTATCTGATTGTTACATTATTATCAAATTTACTAACCTTTTGCCACCAAAACGATTTATCTTGATTAATAAACATGCTCTAAAAATAAAAATGAGCAAATTGCTCATTTTCTTGAATATAGGGGAAACTTTACTATAACTGTATGTCGCTGTACTTATTCAGCTCACACATAACCAAGTATCTTGCCGTCGTAATAACAGCAAGATGCCTGAAAAAGAGTTCATAATCACAGCTTAGCAAGCTCAATATGATGGGGTTTAAAGTTCAGTGAGCAGCCGTGGATAAAACGCTCCAGATCTGCCATTTTGTATTTTTCCTGTAACTCTGGCACTTGCTTTAGCTGGTTGGCATTTGGGAAAATGCCTTTACCTGCCAGTAAGCAGTTCCAGGAAACATTGGGAAAATAGATATCCAGTTTCTGACGTTCTAATTCATCGGTAATACTCTCACCTTTCATCCAGCTGGTTAAAATGGCATGGAGTGACGGCGAGATGCGATTATTGGCCGCATTGGCCTTCCAGTATTCGCTATCAGTACGAGTGTTGATTTTGTAGTGACAAACAATATAATCGCGCACCGCATCAATTCTGCCATTAATGCGCTGATTAAAGCCATCGCGGTTTTTATCGGTGAAACCACCTTCCTGGTAGGCTTCAATAAAGCGAAATACCGTTTCCTGCACCATGTCTAACGCCGTAGCTTCTAACGGTTCAACAAAACCTTGCGATAAGCCAACGGCAACACAGTTTTTTGCCCATTGCAATTCTGTGCGTCCTACTTTCATGTTTAGGTGACGTGCCTCGCAATCGCTATCCAATAAACCTAAATGGGCTCGCATTTCCGTTTCTGCGGCATCAGGGCTACAAAATGATTTGCTATAAACATAACCATTACCATTGCGATTAGTTAATGGAATTTTCCACGCCCAGCCGTTTCTAAGTGCGGTGGAGATGGTTTGTGATTCAATTTCTTCGCTCTGCTCGGTAGCAAAAACTACCGCCGCATCATTAAACAGGTTATCGGCAAAGCTTCTAAACGGCACTTTCAGCGCTTCCTGAATTAGCGTGCCGCGAAAACCCGAAGCATCAACAAAAATATCAGCATGGAGTTTTTCACCCTGCTCGGTTACCAGATGATCAATATTGCCATTCGCTGCAAGCACGACATCGCTAACGGTTGCCTGCTTGTATTTGACGCTTTTTTGCTGTGCATGTTTGTGTAAAAATTTGCCGAGCAGGCCAGAGTCAAAATGATAGCCATAGTTGATTTCAAACGGAAAGTTTTCCGGCGCTTTTGGTGATAATTTATTATTGACGAGTCTAGACGCTAAAAAGAAGTGATCCGGATGACTTTCCAAATCTATGCCTTTGCGGCGCAGTAATGAGTTATAAAAAAATGCCGGTGCGGTAAAATCATCCGGTTGCGCGAGAAACGGATGAATATAACGCTCAAAACCAGGTCTGGTTGACCAATGGCGAAAATCGATACCCACTTTATAGGTAGCGTTACAGGCTTTCATCCACTCGGCCTCGTCCGCCCCGATGGTTTCCATAAAATGTTTGAGTGGTGGCGTTGACCCTTCACCAACACCAACGGTGCCAATATCCGGTGATTCCACCAGAGTAATGTCTATGCCTTTATCAATCCAATGGGTGGCCATTAAATTAGCTGCCATCCAGCCTGCGGTACCGCCACCGAGGATCACTATTTTTTGATTAACTAGCGTGTTAGACATAACAACCTCACCCTTTATGGCAAATAAGTTACAACATTATTTTGTTAACCAGCCTTAACCTGATCAGTTATAAACTAGCATAACAACTAGCAAGTGCTTACTAACAAAATACTACTGACGAATACCAATTGAAATAAATAGTTAATTTACTTGCTATCATCTGTTAAAAAATCGGCCAACAGGTAAAGCCTGTTGGCCGGTTCAAAAGCTAGTTAGATAAATCAACTAGAACTTGTAGTCAACACCAAGATACATTTGGCGACCAAAGGTTTTATACTCACCTAGTTGCGAGTTAACACCGTAATCAACTTTGTTCGCCTCGTCTGTCAGATTATTCACCTGTAAGACAACACTTACGCCGTTTTCAAAGGCATAAGATGCCTGCCAGTCAACCGTAGTGTACTCTTTGGCGCGTACTGGGGTTGTTGAACCCGGAACTGGCATAATAAAGATGTAATCATCACGATAACGTACGTTTGCATAAGTACTAAAGCTACCAATATCCCAGAATAAAGTCGCTGACCAAACATTCTTAGATAAACCTGGTAATGGTAAATCTTGCTCAGGGAACAAGCCACCGCCACCAATTGACGCTTCACTTTCTGTGTATGAGTAGTTAGCGTTAAAACCTAAGCCAGAAAATACCCCTGGTAAATCATCAAATGTTTTCGTTGCTGCTAATTCTAAACCGCGAATGTAACCGCCATCGTCAGTATTTTTAAAGGTATTGTAAACACCTTTAGTGGTACCGGCTGGTAAATCAATACCTGGCCATTCTTCATCAGCACCACGGCTAACGGAAGTAATTAGCGACTCAATGTCTTTGTAGAATACTGCCGCTGTTACTGCGCCACCTTCTTCAAAGTAGTGCTCATAAGAAATATCAATTTGCTTGGCACGGAACGGATCCAGATAAGGAGAACCTTTTGACCATACGTTGTACACATCGCCATTATCACCTGAGTTCCAAGAGCCAGCACCACCTTTTAATTGACCAACAGGAGGGCGCGCCATTACTTCAGCCGCAGCAACACGTACAATATCGTTTTCGGTTAATTCAAAGTTTAAGTTGATTGACGGTAAAACATCATCAAACTCAGGGCCATAATCTAGATAATCATAGTTGTTTTGTGTAACGCCAACATCATCGGTAATTGGTACACCATTACCTGCACCAACGTTTTGTACGCCGATAGATTTAACGTCTGAGTCAACATAACGCACACCAAAGTTACCTGTTACTGGAACGTCACCAATTTCAGTGCTGAAGTTAGCCATCGCATAAAATGCCATTACTTTTTCTTCTACGCCACCTGATTCAACAAAGGTCCAGTCACGGCTAAATACTTGCTTACCTTGATAGTTACCGGCACCAAATAAATGATCCGCTAAACCAGCCATGTTAACCACTAAATGATCTGGCGCGCCATTTACTGAACCAACAGAAGTAAAGCCTTCAACCGATTGCGGCATACAAGGCATGTTGTCATTGGTTAAGTTATCAGCACAATATTCTTCCCAGTTACCGTCGGCATCTAGTGTGCGGAATTGACCATCACGAGAACCATAGAGGAAAGTACCACGTTTAGAATCAAACTTACGGTCTGAGTAACGCGCGCCTAATTCAATCGAGCTGATGAAACCTGAATCAAATTCATACATAAAATCAACTTTTGCGCTGTCAATTTCATCGGTATAAACATGAGGATATTCTTCGTAACGTGATAAACGCATTAAATCAAGGTCTGTCATGTCATAATTTAATGCGATACTTGGCGTTTCTTCACCATTACCAACAAACGTCATTTGCTGACCTGAAAGCTCTTGCCAGAACTCTTGCGTTAACTCGTTACCATCGGCGTCTAACCCGGTTGCGGTACCGAACTCATATGCACCTAAAGAGACGATACGGTCTTTACGTGTTTTCTTACCTTCACTGTGCGCTAAATCAACAATGATGCTGGCACGTTCAGTTAGTTGATAAGTAATGTTTAAACCAAAAGCATCTGAGTCTGCTTGGGTTGATTGATCTTCAGTACGAGATTCAAACCAAGGGCTTGAATCCCAGCGAGTATTCGGATCAGTCAATGAAACTGTTGAGCTGTTAATGCCTACACCTTCAACACCCACATTAGTTAAATTATAAGTGCTTAAATCTTGTAAACCACCAATAGTCACACCATGACGGATATCACCAGATTCATATTCAGAACGAAGATAATCAAACTTAACCTGTAAGCTTTCATTTGGCTGATAAACTACAGCAGCGATTAAACCATCACGCTTGTCTTCACCTGCACCTGCTTGAAATTGATATGCACGGGCATATTTTGCATCTGTGCCACCAAAGTTGCCATCAGCATAACCTAACTGGCTATCGGCAGCAGCTCTTGAACCTTCAAAGTTATTCGGCTGCGTTAAGTGTGAATAACCTAAGGCTAAGCCTAAAGTTTCATCTAAAAATTTGCCTTGGTAAGTAAACGAGTATTTGTGACCCGTTTCATCCGCGCCAACATCACTAGCCGCATCGTTATGTGATAAACGTACAGAAGCTGTGAAGTTATGATCTTCTTCAGCTTGTAATGGGTTAGCAGTTTTTAATTCAACGGTACCGGCAACACCACCTTCGATATGCGACGCTTTTGGCGACTTATATACTGCTGCTTCAGTAATTAATTCTGCTGGATATTGGTCGAATGCCATCCAGCGGCTGCTTTCTGTCGATGCAGAAGTAGTTGCTTGTTCACGACCATTTAATGTCGTTTGGATAAAATCGCCATTCATACCACGAATGTTGAGCTGTGAAGATTGACCTGATTCGCGCACCGTAGTGACACCAGACAGGCGACCTAACGAATCAGCAATTGATGGATCTGGCAGCACCCCTAAGTCGCCTGCTCCAATAAAGTCACCAACAACATCCGATGTTCTTTTCGCATCAAGTGCGCTCAAAATACTGCTACGAATACCTGTAACTTCAATAACTTCTACTTCTTCTGCCGCTTTCTTTTTATCTTGTGCTTCTTCTGCATAGGCAAATGAAGAACTACTAACAACCATCAAGCCGGTCGACAACAGCGCTAGTGTTAACTTGCTCGGTTTAAAATTAACCATATGTGATCTCTCCCCCTACATCCATGTACTTAATTTTATAATTCAGCGTTCCAAACAACTGATGTAATAACTATTTATGTGTTTCATGTGTAAGTATTATCCACGTCAACGTCAATCAGGTGGATAGCACTAATATAGAGAGGTAGATAACTGAAAAATACATTATGCATACGTATTCAATCCCTAAGGCGTTATGCATACGTATTCACTTGGTAGCGTTTTTTGTAAAAAAGAGAAATAGCCGTATTTCATGCCAGCCCTGATAAAATATAAAACTCCCTGACTATAAGATAGTTCAAAAATTCGCTAGCAAGTTATATTTTGTACGAGATAACAAGGTTTTGAATACGTATGCAAAATTGACTAACAACTTCTTATTACCGGCTCTGCCACGTAAATTAATGCCTTACGTACTTTGTTATGGTTAACAATACAGGAAACAGTGTATGCGTTTTTACCTTTGCGCCTTATTGCTTTTAGTAAGCGCTTGCCAGACTCAGCAAGAGATTAAAACCACAAATGAAGGCTCAGCACCAGCAATTGAGTCGGCGGCCGCGCATTGGTTAACGCCAGAGCTGATACTGGTAACGCCAGCATTTAGCGAGCAGCCGCTAGCATTAATCAATGGTTTAAACACAAAGAATAAAAACAAAAAATTTCCGTTAACCAAAGCTAAAACGCCCGATTGGCTTGCCGAGCGCTTCCCACATTTAGCTAACTTTCAAAGTTATACAGTTAATATTCCACTCGATAAAATCAAGCAACTCATCAAACAACCGTTGACGATCACACAAGCTAACAAAAGCACTAGCGTGCAAACCGCTGAGCTTATCGATAGCTTATACACCAGTGGAGTAAATGACGCCAATGAAGTAACAGATCTAGGCGCTAAGATATTAACAGACAAGGTGCAATTTAAATTGTGGGCACCAACCGCCCTCAAAGTTGAAGTGCTGCTTTTTGATCAGAATAAACAGCCATTATCACCAGCAAAACTCACAATGCAGCAAGATCCGAATACCGGCATTTGGCAAACATTAGGCAATAAAGCGTTAGCAAATAACTATTATCGCTACCAAATAACTCTCTATCACTATGCCAGTGAGCAAATAAAAACGTTAACCGTAACCGACCCTTATTCGCTCAGCCTGTCGACCAATAGTGAGTATTCACAAATTATCGATTTAAATGCCCAAAGCACTATGCCAGAAGGCTGGTTAACTCAACGAGATAACCCGGTAGCAAACCCGGAAGATAATATTTTTTATGAAACTCATATTCGCGACTTTAGTGCCCACGATTTGACACTGGCTAACAGTAATTATCGCGGAAAATACCTGGCATTTAGTGAGCAAAACAGCGACGGCATCAAACACTTAAAAGCGCTGCATCAGGCCGGTATTAACAGCATTCATTTATTACCAACTTTTGATATCGGCACGGTCAACGAGAATCCGGCTCAAGCGGTAGATAGTAATGATACCCTGGCAAGCATCTGTCAAAAAACAGCAATTGCAGAAATTTGCCAGTTGAAAAACCAGCAGCAATCCCTTGCCAGTTATTTAACTAGTTTGCCAGGCAGCAGCGAGCAACAACAGGCGCTAGTGTCTTCGCTTAGAGAGCACGACAATTATAACTGGGGCTATGACCCGTTTCACTACGCGGTGCCTGAAGGCAGCTATGCGCTAAACCCGGAAGGTATTAGCCGCATTAAGGAATTTCGTACCATGGTGCAGGCACTGCACAAGCTCGGGTTTCGCGTCATTATGGATGTCGTCTATAACCATACCCATCAAGCAGCTTTAGCCCCGACCTCGGTACTTGATAAAATTGTCCCCGGCTATTATCAGCGCCGCGATCCACTAACCGGCGATATTGCCCAATCTACCTGCTGTGACAATACCGCCACCGAACATGCGATGATGGAAAAGCTGATGATCGACTCCTTAGTGGTTTGGGCGCGGGATTATAAAATCGACGGCTTTCGTTTCGACTTAATGGCGCACCAGCCGAAAGCGGCAATGCTACGTGCCAGAGTTGCGGTGCAAGCAATAGATAGCGATAATTATTTTTATGGCGAGGGCTGGAACTTTGGCGAAGTTGCCAACAACCAAAGGTTTGTTCAGGCCAGCCAGCTCGAACTGGGCGGCACCGAAATTGGCACTTTCTCTGACAGATTACGCGATGCAGTACGCGGCGGCGCATTTAGCGCCCAAGGAAATGACATTCGCCAAAGCCAGGGCATAGGCAATGGTCTGGCAACGATGCCTAACGAATTACAAGATGCTGATTCACTGGCCAGTTATTATCAGTTTGCCGATTTGCTGCGTTTAGGGTTAGCGGGAAATCTCGCCAATTACTCATTGCTCACCGCTAATGATCAGCAAACATTAGGTAAAAACATTGCCTACGGCGACCAACCAGCCGGTTACGCGCTCGACCCCGCCGATACCATCAACTATGTTTCCAAACACGATAATCAAACGCTGTGGGATAACAACCAATACCGCTTTGCCTATAATTTAACAACAGAACAAAGGGTAAGAATGCAACTGTTAAGCCTGTCTTATGTGCTGTTTGCCCAGGGCATCCCTTTTATTCATATCGGCAGTGAATTACTGCGCTCAAAAAGCTTCCTTCGAGATTCCTACGATTATGGCGACTGGTTTAACAAGCTGGATTTCAGTATGCACAGCAATAACTATAATGTCGGCTTGCCGCCAGCAGCAAAAGATCAGGCCAACTGGCCGTTGATTAAAGAAGTGCTAAAAAACAACGCCGGTAAAGATCGGGTCACTCAGCAAGATATTGAATTTTCCCGCGATGTTTTTCTCGACTATCTGAAACTAAGGATGTCATCGCCGTTATTTCGCTTAACCACCAGTGACGACATTATTAACAAAGTTCACTTTCACAACACCGGTAGCAAACAGCAAGTTGGCTTAATTGCGATGAGCATTAGCGGAAACAGTGAAACACCGTCATTAATGGTGTTGTTTAACAGTAATGCGAACGAGCAAACGCTGACATTTTCTGATGCCGAAAATTATCAGTTACATCCGATTCAGCAACAAGGTCACGACCAACGCGTTAAACAAAGCGCTGCTGGCGATAATGGTTTTACTGTGCCAGCTCTAACCACCGCGATTTTCATTAAAAAACAGGATTAGCAGATGAACAAAAATAACAGCTTATTGATCGGTCTGGCGAGTCTGTTGCTCTCGACCATGAGTTACGGGCAAGATTATCATATCGACCATCTTGAGCCGCTTTCCTGGTGGACCAATATGGCATCAGATAAATTGCAATTGATGGTGCATGGCAAAGATATCGCGACACTTTCTCCTAAATTTAACAATAGTGCCATTGAGATCACGAGTGTTCACTCAGGCGACAGCGACAATTATTTATTTATCGATTTGCGGTTGAAAAAATCACTGACTCCGGGTGAGTACCCACTCGACTTTTATCAGAAAAATCAAAAAGTGCTGTCGACCAGTTATCACTTTAATGCCAGAAATCAGGAAGTTGCAGCCAATCAATCATTTAGTCCAAAAGATGTCATTTATTTGATCACCCCAGATCGTTTCGCCAACGGCGATTTAACCAATGACACTGTTGCTCAGTTAACTGAAGGCATTAACCGTAGCGCTAAGAGAGGCCGTCATGGCGGTGATATTCAGGGGATCATTAATCACCTGGATTATATCACTGATATGGGTTTTACCCAGATATGGACCAATCCTATGGTGGAAAATGATCAACCAAATCATTCTTATCACGGTTATGCGGCGACCGATTTTTATCAGATAGATGCCAGATTTGGCAGCAATCAGCTTTATCGCGAGCTATCACAACAGGCGCGCAGCAAAGGCATAGGATTAATTAAAGATGTCGTACTCAATCATATCGGCTCAAAACACTGGTGGATGGCCGATTTACCAATGAACGACTGGCTCAATTTTCAACATCAGCCCTTCACCGGCACTCACCACAAACGTGAAAGCCTACACGATCCTTATGCCACAAATTACGACAAAAAGCGTTTCTCCGACGGCTGGTTTGTCCCCAGTATGCCAGATTTAAACCAGCGCAATCCGTTTGTCAGTACTTACTTAATCCAAAATACCATTTGGTGGATAGAATTTGCCAACCTCTCCGGCTTACGAGTCGATACCTTTTCCTATTCAGATCGGAAATTCTTAACAAAATGGAGTCAGGTGGTCACCAGGCAATATCCGAATATTAATATCGTCGGTGAAGAATGGACCACTAACCCGGCGATTGTTTCCTACTGGCAGCGAGGAAAAGTGAATGCCGACGGTTATCAAACTCAGTTGCCCAGTTTAATGGACTTTCCCTTGCAGCAAGCATTAATTAACGCGCTAATCCAGCAAGAGAACTGGAACACCGGGCTTAACCAGCTTTACCAGACATTGGCGAATGACTTTCTTTACCCGGATCCGGCTAACCTGGTGACCTTTATCGATAATCACGATATGAGCCGTGCTTTTACCCAATTACATCAGGATCAAGAGCGCTATAAAATGGCAATCAGCATCTTATTAACCACCCGAGGGATCCCACAAATTTTCTACGGCAGTGAAATTGCGATGGCAAATCCCAAAAACGATGATCACGGTATTATTCGTCGTGATTTTCCCGGTGGCTGGCCAGGCGATGGTACAAATGCCTTTAACGGCACAGCACTCAATCAGCAACAAGCCGAGCTGTTAAACTTCACTAAAACACTGCTTAACTGGCGTAAAAATGCCACCGCAGTACATCAAGGGCAACTACGTCATTACGCGCCAGAAAATGGCATTTACGTTTATGGCCGCTTGCTCAAACATCCAGATTCTGGCAATGATCTCTTAGTGATAGCCAATAAAAATCAACAGGACATTTTGCTAGACCCGAAAGATTATCAGGAAATTATTACAGAAAATAAGCTCGCGACCGAAGTGTTAAGTCAACAAACTTATCGATTAACCGATAAGCTCAAAGTAAAAGCGAACAGCGTTATGATTTTTGAATTAACCAAAAAGTAATCGCAATTTGATTAACGATTATTTCGATTGGCTATGTTCCTATTAACTGTGGTTATTTATCTAGCCCATTGATATACAAAGATGTTGCCATGGTAATAAGAGCAAGCATTACCAGCATGGATGCTGATGCTGAGCTTCCATCG
>CAZUHQ010000103.1:6767-13329 GCA_964620605.1 uncultured Thalassotalea sp. | reverse complement strand
AGTTACTATTAGAGCAGCAGCAATTAGCGCCAGGACTTAATTTTGCTCGTTGGTTTGGTGTGACCTGGCTTGAGTTAAGAATGCAACTAGAGGCGATTGATTATCAGTGGACGAAATTAGTGATCAATTATTCCCAACAGGAACAGCGTAACTTTTTAAAGCACTGGTTAGGTAATCAGTTGCAGTTAAAAACTGGGCTGATCTTAGTGGTTAGCCTGGTATTGGTATTTGCAGGCCTATGGCTGGTGCAAATTTGGCGTAAGCGATCGACAACTGAAGTCAGTATTTGGCTGGGTTATTATAAAAGAGCCCATCAACATCTGGCGGCTTTGGGCATAGTTCGTGAACATCAGATGTCCGATCTCCAGTTTTTTGCTCATCTTAAGCAGCAACAGCCATTACTCATTGAGCATTATCAGGGATTAGTGCATTGTTTTTACCAGTTACAATATCAACAAGTCGATCCGGATGCTAAAGCCGCGTTAATTGCCAGCATGAAGCAATATCTGAAAAAGTTACAATCAATCTCTCATGATTAACTTCTCGTTTTATAACTAAATAATCTTTAAATTGTCAGCGCAGTAAAACTAGTGGTTTAAGCAGTTTTTTTGCCGCCTGTTAACATGAAACTAACAAGCATCAGTTGATCCGCGATTATTTGCTGGCTAACTTTAAAGTAACAGTTAAATGTTGAGGATGGACAAATGCATTATCATTCTGATAGCAGTATGCAATATGACGCGGTTAGACTGGTCAGCGTATTGGCTTATTTAACCGTAGTCGGCTGGTTAATCGCAGCACTGTTGTATGGCCGACAAAAATCGCCATTGATCCGCTTTCACCTCAGGCAATCGCTTGGTTTAATTTTAACGGCCGCCGTGCTGGTGTTTATTCCATTGATCGGTTGGTTACTTACCTCTGTGGTTATTGTTGCCTGGTGTATCAGCGTGTTTTATGCGGGTATCGGCCAGAAAAATATTTTACCCTTAGTTGGCGATTTTTATCAGATCCATCTGGATTTTATTAAGTAAACGCCAATATCAACTAAAAGCAAAGTAAAAAACAAGTCGTTGAAAAAGTAGGCGAAAGGTTGCTTTAAATGATTCCCCGCTAGTGATCTGCACTGCGATATGATTAAATCCAATCATCGCCACTTTAACTTGTTCTAATGACGTGATCTATTTATACCCGGCTAACAAAATGGAAAATCTGTTAGCAATTGTTGACAAGATTCAACAGGTGTCACCGCTCGGTGTGTTTTCAAAAGATGTTTTTATCGTGCAAAATGCCGGTATCCAGCACTGGCTTAATATGTCTTTGGCTCAAAAGCGTGGCATAACGTTAAATATTGATTACGCGTTACCAGCGCAATATCTATGGAAGTTATTGAGAAATATAGTAAATAATGGTGGTGAGCTCGAGCAGACGCCATTTTCAAGAGAAGCGTTATGCTGGCGTATTTACCAGTTATTGGCAAATAAAGAGCTTATCGCTAATAGCGCATTTAGGTCGGTGAATTGTTACTGGCAGGGCTCAGTTCAGGTTTTAGCACAGTCAAACGAGTCTGGATATAACGAACAGCAAAACTTAAAACGTTATCAGCTGGCGTGTCAGGTTGCCGACTTATATGAGCAATATTTGATTTTTCGCCCTGATTGGATAGACGCTTGGCATCAGGGTGAGCTGGTTGATGAGTCTAGTGCATCCGATGATTTTTATCGGATGCAGCAGTGGCAGGCGTTGCTGTGGCAGCAACTGGTTAAAGAGCAGGATTATAACCCGGTAAAATTGATCGAACAGTCGATGGCAAATTTGAGCAGCGCCCATCATTATTTACCGGAGCGCATATCATTTTTTGGTATCAATGCCATGGCGCCGATGTGGCTGTCGTTTATCCATGCGTTAAGTGAGCATACCGAGGTACATTTTTTCCATCTTAACCCCTGTTTTACTTATTGGGGCGATATCGTTTCCGAGAAACAGGCGATAAAACTGCTCAGTCAATGGACGGACGATTATCAGGAACTATCGGATACTGTAGGCAATCCGCTCTTGGCAAACCTCGGTCAGCAAGGACGTGAATTTCTCGCCTTATTGCAACAATATAGCTGTTTTAATATCGACGCGTTTTCGACACATGAGCAAGAAGATAGCAGTGAAACATCATCCGTGTTAGCCCAAGTGCAACAGGATATTTTATCGCTGGAAGATGCCAGGCAAGCTCCCAGAGAGTTAGTCGATGACTCTATTGTCATTACCAACGCTCATAGTGCCTTAAGGGAAGTACAAGGAGTGCATGACTGGTTATTGCATCAGTTTAATCAGCATCCGGAATTAACGCCAAAAGATGTCTTGGTGATGTGTCCGCAAGTTGAGCAATACGCCCCTTATGTTAATGCAGTGTTTGCTCAGGGCTGGCAGGAGCTTGACAGCCATATACCGCCGCTACCTTGCTCAATTGCCGATAGAGTGAGTAAAGAGTCCGACCCTTTAGTGGCGGCATTTTCCGAGTTACTGACATTGCCGGATAGCCGTTTCCAGGTTAGCCAAATCTTGTCTTGGCTGCGCGTGCCAGCGATGCAATATAAGTTTTCGTTAACCATTGAGGATTTGGAAAAAATAACGGTGTGGCTCGAGCATGCCGGTGTGCATTGGGGGTTAGACCAAGCACATAAACGGCAAGTATTAAACAGTGATAACATATCGGCTCAGTTTACCTGGCACTATGGTTTCTCAAGGCTTCTAGAAGGCTTTGCTTACGCTAGTAACGCTGAAGTTTATCAGGGTAAATTAGTACTGCCAGATGTTGAAGGCAGTGACGCTATTTTACTGGGTAAATTAATGTTAGTGATTGAGCAGTTGCAATATTTTACCCTCGCACTGAAAAAACAGCGAACACCTAGTCAATGGCAAGCGTTTTTAACCGAGCTAGTCGCAGAGTTGTTTGCCAGTCGTCAGTTCGAAGATTTTACCTTGATTTATCAGGCGTTAGAGCACTTGGTGGAATACTGTTGTCACGCGGATTTTAGCGATAAAATTTCACTGGCGATCGTTAAAGAGTTTCTCGACAGTCATTTTAGTCAACCGGATCCCGGACGCCAGTTTATGGTTGGCCAAGTGACGTTTTGCTCTATGCTGCCAATGCGCAGCATTCCATTTAAAATTATCGCCATTTTAGGGTTAAACGATGGTGAATTTCCAAGGCAGCGTAATCCGCTCGGTTTTGATTTAATGTCGTTAGCCGCCAGTCGTGTTGGCGATAGATCACGCCGCGGTGATGACAGGTATCTCTTTTTAGAAGCGCTGATCTCCGCCAGACAAAGCCTATATTTAAGCTATCAGGGGCGAAATATTCGCAACAATAACCCTAAGCAGCCGTCGATCGTCTTAAAAGAGTTGATGGATTATTTGTCTTTAGCTTATGGCTGGCAGTTAACGGATGAACAATCGCAGGATATTCGTCAGTTAGCGATGCAGCCTTACAGTGAAACTAACTATCAGGGCAAGTTTGCCAGTTTTGACCCCAAATGGCTTAAGGTGTTGCAGCAAAAACAGCAGGCAGAGCAAGGCCTTGTTGCGACTGAAAACTTTGTCCTTGAACCAGAGCACAAAGGTTCAACGCTAGAGCTCACAACTGCTGAGCTATTGAGCTTTTTTCAGCATCCGTCACGCTTTTTTGCTCAGCGGGTTTTATCATTGTATTTAACCGAGCAGGAGCAGCAGTTAAGTGACAGCGAACCGTTCGCCTGTGATCACCTTACCAGTTATTTTTATAAGCAAAATTTATTAGTCCAACTAGTAAGTTCAGCGCCGGATAGTGCGTCTCTTCATCAGATATCAGCCGAGCACAGTGAGCAGGCGAGGTTGTCGGGTAAATTACCGGATCTTCCTCACAGTGAGCAACTGTTGGAAAAGCTTAACCAGGATGCCTGTGAGCTCTATCATTATTTTTCAGAGCAGCTACCTGAACACTTGCCGGATCATTTGCCTGAGGTAAGTCAAGTAGCTCAAATTCAAAGCGCGCGCATTTCGGTACAATTAGCGTTAGCAGATTGTACCGTGACGTTATCGACTCAATTACAATTTGCCGGCAATCAATTAGTGGCTTATCGGCCAAGCAGCGCTAAGGCAAAAGATCTGATGCAGCAATATCTGGATATATTGTTGTTACAACTGTGGCAAATGCAACACAGTGAACAGGCATTGTCTGATGAACTTGCGGCGCTTTATCAGGTGACTAGCAGCCATGGTTTTTATTTTGATACTAAAAATCAACAGCCGGTACATTACAGTTACCAGTTGCAAGCAGCGCCAGAGCAGCAATTTATTCAGTTGCTAGACTATTATTGGTTAGGGCAAAGCCAGCCTCTGTTATTAAATGGCGAGTTGGCAACCAAGTATTTTAAGGCGAAAGTGTTTGAACAAGTGCATTTTCAGCAGTTTTGGCACGATGATTACTATAGCAGCGCCTTTGGTGATGACCCTTATATCGAGTATTTTTGGCGACAATGTCCTGAGCTTGAAGAGGTTTTACCCGCACTTGAGCAAGTGTATCAGCCGATTTTTGCTAATGTTAACCAGGTGAAATAATGACGGAACAAAATAGCCAAACACTTGGAAAAAACGCGCAAAACCTGGTTGCCGAGCAACTACCCTTAACCGGTATTCATTTAATTGAGGCGAGTGCCGGTACTGGTAAAACCTACAATATTACCCGCATTTATCTAAGGTTATTGCTGGAAAAGCAATTGACGGTACAACAAATTCTGGTAATGACCTTTACCAAGGATGCCACCGAAGAGTTGCGTGGTCGTATCGACAGCTTTATACGTTTGGCGCTGAATCAATGGCATCAACTGGTTGAACAGGACGATTATTTTAAGGCGGTAGCGCAAAAAGTTGATTATCAGCAGGCGATGTTGTCGCTTAAACAGGCATTGCTCTATCTGGATGAAGCGGCGATCTTTACAATTCATGGTTTTTGTAAACGGGTTTTGACGCAATACGCTTTTGAAAGCGGTATTGCCTTTAATGCTCAAATGGAAGGTGAGCAGCAGAGTGTGGTGCTGCAAGCGGTACAAGACTGGTATCGCCAGCTTGCCAGTGATGTTCAGGCTTTTAATCAATTGGTTACCTTTTGGCCAACACCTGAGCACTTTATTCGTGATTTTAATAAGGCGATCAACCAGGAAAGTCAGTTACAGCTCGATAGTAGCGAGCAGTTAATTAGCGACTTTGAGCAAATGGCGACTATTGCTTCTCAGAGCTTAGAGGATAACCAAAGCCAGTTATTTGAGCATCTGGTGGATAACAAACTGGCCGCCGAGCAAAGCAAGCGCCAGCAAGAGTTTCAGGCGTTACAGGATTGGCTTGCTAAGGTCAGGCAAGATTATCGTGCAATTGAACAAGCGATGCCGGATGCCTTTATTGATGGCAGACGTTTTAGCCGCTCAAAAGCAAAAGTATTACTACAAGAGCTGTTTGCGCCGGTCAATCAGGTTAAACAGGCGGCAAAGTCTCTGCTTGTAGAAATTGCCAGACTCGAAGCGCTGGCGATTGCTAAACAGGGCATAGAGCAGATCCGCAAGGAGGTCAGAAAAGAAAAACAAAAGCTTAATTTATTGACCTTTGACGATCTGGTCTCGACATTAGCGGCGCATTTATCCAGTGAGCGCGGGCGCGAATTAGCCAATAGCTTATTTGCGCAATACCCTTATGGCTTGATCGATGAGTTTCAAGATACCGATCCGGCGCAGCTTTCAATCGTTAAAGCGATTTATTTTGCTCGTCAAAGTGGCTCATTAATGATGATTGGCGACCCTAAACAGGCGATTTATGGCTTTCGCGGTGGCGATGTTTTCGCCTATATGTCGGCAAGAACTGCTTGTGACTATCAATGGCTGATGGATACCAACTGGCGTTCGTCTAAGGCGATGGTTAACGGCTATAACCGCTTGTTTTATGGTAACGCCTTAAACCAAGAACCGCGCGATGTTTTTCGCTATCAAATTCCATATCATCCGGTGAACCCGTCACTCAAGGCGCTTGAGCAGGCTAAAGAAGCCCTGTCAAGCGGCGCAGCATTACAATTTATTCATTTTGCACCACAAATAACGACCAAGTATGTCAGCCAAAGCTTTCGCAGCGAGATGGCGACTTGGTGCGCGAATGAGATTATTGCGCTATTAAGCGATAAAAGCCGAAATATTCAGGCGCAGGATATTGCGCTGTTAGTGCGTGATGGCACTGAGGCCAATGAGATCAAACAGGCGCTGTTTAACGCCGGACTTGCCTCAGTCTATCTAAGCGATCGGGCTAATTTGCTGCACAGCGAGCAAACCACGCAATTGATCCAGTTATTAAAGGGCATACTGTATCTTGAAAATGATCGGCTGTTTTGTGCCAGTTTGGCTTCGCCGCTCTTGCCTTATCCTGCAAAGGCGCTTTATCGGTTACAGCAAGATGATTTGGCGTGGCAGGAAATGAAAGTGGTGTTTAGTCAGTTGCGCGAACAATGGTTAAGTAAAGGCTTTATTACCATGGCGCTGCAGTTACTGCATCA
>CAZUHQ010000103.1:1774-6757 GCA_964620605.1 uncultured Thalassotalea sp. | reverse complement strand
AGTGAGCGCTGTTTAACTAATTTATTGCATTTATTTGAATTATTACAAAGTGCCAGCCAGCGTCATAAACAGCCACAGGAGCTATTACACTGGCTTGAGCAACAATGCAGCGCGGAATTTCCAGAGCTGGAAAGCGAATTAAGGCTGGAAAGTGAAGCTAACCTTATTCGTATTATTACCCAGCATGGCTCAAAAGGGTTGGAATATCCGATAGTATTTGTGCCGTTTGCCAGCCGTTATAAAGACCCGCTGAAGTTTGGCGCGCGTAACCTGTCATTAATTGAATACCATAACGAGCAGGGAGATATAGTGCTGAGCCTTAGCGGCTCGAAACAGGCGAAACAAGCAATGAAAGACGAAGCGCATGCGGAGACTGTTCGTTTACTGTATGTCGCCGTTACTCGCGCCGAGCAGCAATGTTATATCTTAAGTACCGCATTTGATAAAGCCCATTTATCACCGCTTGGTTTAACTTGTCAGTGGCAAGCTGAAACGGATATTGCGGATAATTTAAGGCAATTGGCAGCGGATCAGATTGATGATATTGCGCTTTCAATTATTGAAGATCAGGTAACACCAGCTAATATCGGCGTTATCGAACAAACTCCCCAGAGCATAACAGCAGCCAAGTTTAACGGCAATATTGAACGCGACTGGTGGCTGTCTTCCTTTACCGCACTGAGTCGCAACATTCGTGATAACGGTGTTTCATCGCCAGATCGGGATAACCAGCAAGAGCTGGCGAGCGTTGAAAGCGAGCAAATCAGTGAGTCCAGCCAGTTACTGCGTTTTGCCCTCACTAAAGGCGCCAATACCGGTAACTTATTACACTATATTTTTGAGCATATTCATTTTAGTGAGCCGAACTGGCCTCAGGTATTGCGATGGGCCAAGGTCAAATACGGTGAATTACCGCTAGGGTTCAGCGATAGCGATTTAATCCATTGGCTTGAGCAGGTATTGGCCACACCATTAATCGTTAATACTAGCGAGAGCGATAGCCAACTTAGCTTAGCGGCTATCTCCAGCGATAAAGTGCTTAAAGAAGCGGAGTTTTATTTTCCGCTGGAAAATGCCGATGCAAAAAAGTTATCCCAGTTATTGATGGCGCATAGAAAAACTGGCGGTGAGCATAGGGAAAGTCTACAAACAGCCGCGTTAGAGCAATATTCCCAGCCGCTAATGATAGGCTTTTATCGCAGGTTAAAGGGCATGATGCATGGCTTTATCGATCTGATCTTTGAGCACCAGGATAAATATTATCTTGCTGATTATAAATCAAATCATTTAGGTGACAGTTATCAAGATTATCAGCCTGAAAAATTAAAAATTGATATTGAGCGTCATCATTATGATTTACAATATCTGATCTATGCACTGGCACTGCATCGTTACCTGACGGTGACTTTGCAAGACTACCAGCCAGAGCAACATTTTGGTGGAGTATTTTATTGTTATTTGCGCGGCATGTCGGCAGAAAAATCACAGCAAAATACTGGCGTTTACCATAGAAGTATTTCTGTTGAAGAGCTTAAGCAGCTGGATGCGATTTTTGCTGGTGCTAGCAATGAGCTAACAAATGAAGAGCAGGATTTGCAGCAACCATGAGCCAGCTAGCACATTATCCGCAGTTAAAGCTGCCATATCCAAGATTTAACCTCGCAGCCCGGCAATTAGCTGGAATTGAGCCGATAGATTATTTTTTTGCCAAACAATTTACGCCATTATTAATCGCTGCTTGTGATGATAAAATTTTGCTCGGCCAGGTTGATGCCGTGTTTCATTGCTTGCTGGCGCTGCACTTAAGTTTACGCGACGGCCATAGCTGCTTGCCTGTTAATCATATTGCCAATCAGTTATTGGGCTTTGCCAGTGATAATAATGGCGTTGTCAGCCATCAGGGCTATCGTTTGCCGGATGAATCAACATTAACTTCATTATTTAGCGCATTAGCCATTGCACCAGAGCAAAATCAGGCGATTGTTTTTGATGGTAAACGATTATATTTACGACGTTATTATTTGTTTGAGCAGAGAATATTCGCTTATCTGCAAACGCGAAAAAATGCTGCAAACTCAGAGCAAGTAGCGGATGTGCAGCAAATTACTCAATGTTTGAATCAAGTGTTTCCAGAGCAAAGTGTTAGCGATGACATTGACTGGCAAAAAGTTGCGGTCGCCAATGCACTTAATAAATCGTTTTCCGTGATTGCCGGTGGCCCGGGCACAGGTAAAACCTATACAGTGACGAAGTTACTAGCTGCGCTGGTAAGCTTAACTCAGCCAAAACCGTTAAGAATGGCATTAGTCGCGCCAACCGGTAAGGCGGCGCAGCGTTTATCTGAGTCTATTACTCAGGCGGTGGCCAGTTTTAGCAAGTTATTGCCTGAGGATATTTTATCGGCGATCCCAACTGACAGTCAGACCATTCACCGCTTGTTAGGTGTAATGCCCAATTCGCCTAATTTTCGCTTTGATCAGGATAACAAGCTAGAACTTGACTTATTATTAGTCGATGAAGTTTCCATGGTGGATCTGCCGTTAATGGCAAAGTTAATCAGTGCTTTGCCTGAGCATTGTCGGGTGATTTTACTTGGCGATGCCCAGCAATTACCGTCGGTTGCTGCCGGTAGTGTGCTGGCAGATTTAACGCCGATTGCAACAACTTGCTATAGCGCCGATAACGCCGGTTATTTATCCCAGGTTACCGGTATTCAAGGCTTAACAAAATCAGCAAAAAATGCAGTGGATTATTTAACTTATCTGACGAAAAGTCGCCGTTTCGATGGTCAAGGCGGCATAGGATGGTTAGCGAGTATGGTGATTAGCGGTGACAATGAAAATAGCTGGCAGTTATTACAACAGGCCAAGGATCATCAGGTAGCGCAACTGAGTTGGTATCACAATAGCAGTGCCTGGTTAAACCGTTTAGTGAAACAATACTATTTACCTTTGCAGCAGTCAAATTCCGTAGAACAGGCATTTAACTTGCTGAATAAGTTTCGCATTTTGACCGCAACTCGGGCAGGAGAGACCGGAGTTGAACAGTTAAATAGCGAGGTTGAGCATATCTTGCAGCAATTTGTCCCCGAACTGGTTATGCCTAAATTCGGGGCAACTACTGATGCAAGGCAAACCAGGCTTTATCACGCTAAACCTATTATGATCCTGGAAAATGATTATCGCTTGGGCTTATATAATGGCGATATCGGTTTATTATGGCGTAACAGCACCGGGCATTTGATGGCGATGTTTGAACAGGCAGAAGGTGAGTTTTTATCGGTATTACCGAGTCGGTTACCGCAATTTGAAACGGTTTATGCCATGACCATTCATAAAACTCAGGGTAGTGAATTTGAGCATGTTGCGATGGTGTTACCTGATGATCCGGAAAATCAGCTGCTATCTCGAGAGTTGTTATACACAGGTATTACCCGGGCAAAACAGCAATTAACCATCAATAGCAATAAAGCGGTCTGGTATCAGGGCGTCGAGCGTCAGGTAGTGCGCTATTCTGGTTTTAATGAGAAATACAAAAAATAGAGTAATAAAATTATGCAGTTAGAAGAAATTAGTAAAACCATGTATCGGCAGCGTTTAAATCGCGTGATTATCGGTTTTATTCTGGTATTTGCGCTATTGGCGTTAGTTTTTAGTACATTGCTGATCAGCGTATTTTCTGAGCAGGGCGTTAATATTACCACAGTTGCAGCGTCTGGTGAAAACGGCAGTAATTTCAAATATAACTTTGTAGGCGTAGTGTTAGCTCTGCTTGCGTGTGCGGCAATACTACACAGTTTGAAATCACATCCCTTTTTTAAAGAGATTTATTATGTCTGGCAGCTTAAACAAATACAAAATTTAATTTATCGTAAATTTAAAAAAATTAAAGCGGCGGCGTTTGATAATAGTGAGGTTAATGCGATGATTATTCTCGATTATTATTATGCATCATTAAAGCAGGTTTATGAATTAGATGATAATACCTTAACCATGAGTAAGGTAAATCAGGATCATCAACAATTAACTCAGCAGATTGACACTTGTCAATTTGATGTTAGCTATCTTCAATTTACTAAAGATATGCTCAGTGATTATTGATTGTAGTTAATGAGTTTGAAAAATAATAAAAGGGCGACGTAATGAAAAAACTAAAAAACGAATCAGCGTTACTGAAAAAAGCCATTCATGTTGGTGAAGGCTATGCGAAAAATCGTGGCTATAGCGGTTTTTCCGCGACCGATGCCGCGAAAGAAAAAATTGAAGCGCTATATCGTTTGTTAGTCAATGACAAGCTGATCCATCCTTTGCCGGCAGATCAGGAAGATCTGTTAAGTATGAAACATAAACTGGCGCTTTGGATAGCAAAACAATTACCGGCAGATCATCCGTTGTTAAAATAGTTTAACAACCTCACTTTCACTGTTACTGTTAAATTAGGGGGATGGCGGTTAATCAAAGAAAAGTGACTTTGATGCAAAATGCTTAAGTGCGCTGTTGGTTATCTGGGCGTGAATCTTCCGTTTTATACTAAAGGTAGTGTTGTACCGGATAACCATGTTGCTGGCCGTCAACTGGTCGCACAATTAATATTGCTTTATTCGAAGATCAGCATAATCAAACGTTTTACCATATATGACATTAGATATCTTTGCTGCAAAAACAAACTTGAAAGATCAATAACCCCTAGTCAAGAACATCCGCAAACCTTGCTCTTTACTATGAAAACTTGGTGACTAAGGCACAGCAAAACCCGTACTAGTTGCTGTTATTTTCTTCAGGCTATTTTTCAGCTTAGCTACCAGCGCTTTCTCGGCTTAAATGATTTAATGGTATCTGGATGGGTTTGATTGTAACTTTTAATACGATAGTTGTTACCTAGCAATATTTTGATCTGGTACCAGGTTTCTTTTGCTAAGGTTAAGGCATTAGATTTATTCCAGCTAAGGTTAAACAGCTGCTTACAGCCAGCTACGGCATCCGG
>CAZUHQ010000103.1:0-1764 GCA_964620605.1 uncultured Thalassotalea sp. | reverse complement strand
GGAGATTGCAGGCACAGCGATTTCGCAAGCTCTGTCGCTTGCTCTAGTGGATCACTTGCTACTTGGGTGACTAAACCAAAAGATAGTGCCTGCTTGCCAGAAATTTCCTGTGCTGTCATGGTCAGTAATTTTGCCTGATCTATTGCCATCAGCTCTTTTAATGCAATATTGCCGCCCATATCGGGGATCAAGCCCCAGCGCGCTTCCATAATTGACAGTGAAGCATCTGGCGTGGCAATTCTAAAATCGCCGCCAAGAGCAATTTGCAAGCCTGCTCCCCAACATTTGCCATGAATTGCGAAGATCACTGGTATCGGAATTTCGCGCCAGATGGTTGATACCTGTTGTGCTTTATTTGATCGCCAAGGACGTATTTTAAATAGCAGTTTTAACGCATTAGTGGGAGAGTTAAACACTGATTTTATATCGATGCCGGAGCAGAAATTTTCACCTTGGGCAGAAATTACCACGGCGCGTATTGATCGATCCTTTTTGATCGCCTTGCCTGCGGCAACTAATTCATTAAATAGCTGCATATTGATCGCGTTATGTTTTTCTGCCCTCGCAAGCTTGATATAGGCTATTTGCTCAACTTGCTGATAGTGTAAATATTGATAATCCATAAGATTGTTCTAACTCATAACTTCTGGTATGACCTGTTGTTAGCTTATCAATTGGCGATTAGATGTCCAGCATTTAATGGTTATGGGCTTGAATTAACGCGCTATTTCTTGCACATTGGGGTTACAGGAACTTAACGGCGAATTTTATGAAATTATCTTTTACTCGGTTTGTACCTTTAATCACTGGCCTTAGTTTATTGAGTGTCTCAAGCTTGACGCTGGCAGCAGACAAGCCGTTTGCCATTGCAATTCACGGCGGTGCAGGGGCTATTGCTAAAGCCAAAATGACGAAAGAAAAACGTGAGCGCTATCAAAGTAAGCTTGAACAAGCGGTGAATGCCGGTTATCAGCTATTGGCCGAAGGCGCCAGTAGTCAGCAAGCGGTGATCGCCGCTATTCAGGTATTAGAACAATCGCCACTATTTAATGCCGGTAAAGGCGCTGTTTATACCTTTAACGAAAGCCATGAATTAGACGCCTCGATTATGAACGGTAAAACCTTAAATGCCGGTGCTGTTTCAGGAGTGAAAACGGTAAAGAGCCCGATTGCATTGGCAGAAAAAGTGATGGAACAATCGGTGCATGTGATGTTAAGTGGTGAAGGCGCGGCAAAATTTGCTCAATCGCAGGGTTTGGAGATAGTAGATAATAGCTATTTTGACACTAAGGCGCGTTATCAATCACTGCAAAAAGCCAAGAAAAAATTAGCGGAAAAAGAAAAGCAACTAAAAGACTTTCAAGCGGCGCATCAAACATTAGCAACTGAATATAAAGTCGGCACCGTTGGCGCGGTTGCGTTAGATAAAGCCGGTAATTTAACCGCAGGTACTTCAACCGGCGGCATGACGGCAAAACGTTTTGGCCGTATCGGTGATTCGCCGATAATCGGCGCCGGTACTTATGCCAACAATGAGAGTTGTGCAGTTTCTGCTACCGGCCATGGCGAGTATTTTATTCGTTACCATGTTGCGGCTGATATCTGTGCCCGAATGCAATACCAAAAGATCCCGCTGGCGCAGGCCGCTGATACTGTGGTTAATGATGTGCTAGTTAAAGCTGGTGGTTCTGGTGGGGTGATTGCGATTGATGCCAAAGGTAATATTGCGATGCCGTTTAACAGTGAGGGCATGTATCGCGCCAG
>CAZUHQ010000102.1:5903-13466 GCA_964620605.1 uncultured Thalassotalea sp. | reverse complement strand
CCCATCACTATAACGTGGATGATTTCCAGCAAGGCTTTGATGTCATGCGCTCTGGTCAGTCCGGTAAGGTAATATTGGATTGGCAATAAGTTGTTACAAGCTGATTGTAAATAATAATGACATCGCCGTTCCTGTGCATCCATGCACCCACGGCATACCGTTCGTCCTGAACATCGCCGTTCCTGTGCATCCATGCACCCACGGCATACCGTTCGTCCTGAACATCGCCGTTTCTGTGCATCCATGCACCCACGGCATACCGTTCGTCCTGAACATCGCCGTTTCTGTGCATCCATGCACCCACGGCATACCGTTCGTCCTGAACATAAAAGGGTTAGCAATTCGCTAACCCTTTTCGTTAGTTATTACTAGTTGTTATCCTTTAGATGATGAAAATCAATTTCTTCGATCTTTTGACCGGCATTTTCATCATAGAATACATTAATATCTAATTGTTTCTCTGATTTTGCGACCACTGTTGTTACCATTGAATCACCAGTGACATTAACTGCAGTTCTGGTCATGTCTAACAGACGGTCAACACCAATGATCATCGCAATGCCTTCCACCGGTAAACCGACTTGTTCTAGCACCATCGCTAACATAATAAGACCAACACCTGGTACACCTGCGGTGCCGATAGAGGCCAAGGTGGCGGTTAAAATCACGGTAAGAAAATCTGAAACTGATAAATCAACATTAAATACTTGAGCGATAAATACCGTTGCAACCCCTTGCATAATCGCTGTGCCATCCATATTAATAGTAGCGCCAAGCGGAACAGTAAAAGAGGCGATAGAGTTATTTACTCCCATTTTTTTGGTGGTGGTTTCCATGGTTACCGGGATCGTGGCATTACTACTGGCAGTTGAAAAGGCAAATAACACCGCATCACGCATTTTCTTAATAAAGATGATCGGATTTAAACCGGTTAATAGTTTTAGGATAATTGAATAAGTGACGGAGCCATGAATAATAAGTGCAAAAAATACCACACCAAAATACATGCCGAGGTTTTTGATGGTGGCGATATCCAGATCGGTAAATAAGCCTGCCAATAAACAAAATACCCCGTATGGTGCCAGGTTCATTAATATGGTGACCAAACGCATGATCACTACGTTTAAATCTTCAAATAATGATGCAATGCGCTCTCCTGCTTGACCCGATAACGCAATAGCAATACCGAACAACAAGGCGAAAATAATGACCTGCAGCATGTTACCCTGGGCAAAGGCGGCAAACGGATTGCTTGGAAACATTTGGATCAAAACTTGAGCCAGTGACGGCGCCTCTTTGGCGACAAAGGTGCTGCTGGTTGTCATATTAACGCCTTCACCCGGGCTAAACATCATGGCCAGGCTCATGGCAAAACTAATGGCAATCGCAGTGGTGATCAAATAAAGTGCGATGGCTTTGCCACCGATGCGGCCTAATTTTGAGGTGTCTTTTAACGAGCAGGTACCGCATATTAATGAAACAAAAACCAGAGGCACTACCAGCATTCTTAAACTGGCAACGAAGATTTGCCCACCAACTTCGAAAATACCATCAATAAATAAGCTTCGAATTGAAATATCAAACAGACCCAAAGGAATAAGAAAATCGGAGCCGTTTGGCATTAATTGTTGTAATAAAAAGCCAAGTAAAATACCGGACACCATACCGATAACAATGCGTGTGGTTAAGCTAGAAGTGTGTGTTGCTGTCATATTTATTATGTTTATAGTTAGATAAATAAAATGTATAGCGCCATAGGTTATCAGTATTTCAATGGATTAAAAACCATAGTTGAGCATAGTTAAGAGGCTTTTTTTGATAACTTAGTGACCTTTTTCTTTTTTTTCGGTTAATATTAAAGAGTTGACAACAAAAACATCATCAGGGAGATGCTTTATGGCGCTACTAAGACGCTTAAGTTTCATCATGTTTTTTATTGGTCTCGTCGGTTGCGGCGGTGGCGATGGTGGCTTATCTAATGGCGGTGCTACGCCGACACCGGATCCCGATACCGGTGATACCGAAGATATAGTGGTGACATTAGCTATCGAAGATTTAAATGTAATTACATCAACTAATGTGATAGCTACAGTGATGAAGGGGAGCGAACCCGTAAATGATGTACGAGTTACATTTACTATTGATGATGCTGATTATGGCTCGTTTAATCCTGAAAAAGGAACCAAAAAAACTAATGCTGAAGGTGTAGCTAATATTACACTTAATGTTGGAGAGAGTGCTGGTACAGGTCAAATTATTGCGACTTTAGACTCTGGTGAATCATCGGAACCAATATATTTTAATAGCCAAGGAAGTTCTGAAGTAAAAGTTCGTATAGGTAGTGGTACTCCATTTAATGAAGGAGAGGCTGATATAAGTCTTGCACAAATTTCAGCAGGGGGAACTTCTGTCATAACGGTTTCTTTGATTGATGAGCAAGGTGAACTTTATAGCGAACCCGTTGAGATAAGCTTCAAGTCAGTATGTTCAGAAAAAGCAGAGCCTACTGCGTCATTGTCTAATTCAACAGAACCTGTAAGTGGAGGTATTTATACAAGTACTTATACAGGCAACGGATGTGTTGGTAATGATCCTATTACTGTTAATGCTATTGTAAATGGCGAAACATTAACAGCAACAGCCCTAATTAATGTTTTGCCTGCAGATGTTGGTAGTATTGAGTTTGTATTGGCTGCGCCAGAACACATTGCAATAAAAGGAACTGGCAGTGCAGAAAGACCAGAGAGAGCGCTTGTGTATTTTAGGGTTCGAGACACTAATGGCGTAAATGTTAGTAACCAAGATGTTGATTTCTCCTTAAGTAGTGAAGGTGGTGGTATTGTATTAGAGCCAACTTTTGCAACTAGTGATAATGATGGGATAGTACGAACAGTAGTAAATTCAGGTACTGTTGCTCGAACGGTTAGTGTTATTGCTAAAGTTCGTGGCAGCGACCCATTAATTCAAACACAGTCAAACGAATTGAAAGTATCAACGGGTGTACCTGATCAAGATAGTACGTCAATTTCTGTCGATGTCTTGAATCCAGAAGCATGGATTCAAGATGGTGCAGAAGTTAATGTGACAATTAGACTTGCAGACGCGTTTAATAATCCACCTCCTTCAACTGCGGTTGTTTTTACAACTGAGGGTGGTTCAATCGAAACTAATAAAAACACTTGTATTACTGATGATTCAGGTGCTTGTTCGGTAGTATGGCGTAGCCAGGAGCCTAAGCCTGAAGGGCAAGAATTAAGCTATCCAAATTGTTATTCACAAGATAGCACTGTTCCTACATTAGGCTGTGCTCACCCTACCGAATATATGGGACAGAAATATGGCGGTAGAGTAACTATTTTAGCAACAACGATAGGTGAGGAGTCGTTCCCTGATTTAAATGGTAATGGCCGTTTTGATGAATGTGAAGTGCCAGCATTTACCGGGGGGGTTGGTAAACCTTGTAATGCTGACGGCAGTTTTGATTTAAGTGGCGATGATATTAGCTATTCAGGGAATGATGTTGGTGGCGACCCTTATGATTTAAATGAAGCACATTTAGAACATAATGAAGATTGGATATTCAATCCTGCGCAAAGCGGTGGTATGACTGGCGGCGAGTTGGAAGAGCCGGTTGATTTCAATGAAAACGGTATATTTGATACTAAAGATGGTATGTATAACGGTGTGCTTTGTGCCTTGCCTGAGCATGACGGCTGTTCGCCGGTTAAATCTTTAGATGTTAGAGATTCGATCGTTATTGTTATGTCGGGTAGCCGTGCATATTTTACTACTATTAGCCCTTTATCTACCGATGGTAACGTTCCTACTTTAGTTATTCATGGTGAAGGGTCAAATTCAGCCTATGTAGTGATTAGCGATTTGCATAATCAGCAGATGCCAATGGGTAGCACTATTGAGTTTATTGCCACTGCTGGTAGTATTGCTGATGGTGGTGGTGATTGGCCAAATTCAGCGAAAAATGGTGGTCTAATTGCTGGCGTAACCGTTAAAGGTGAGAAAGAACCTAAGCAAGGTTCATTGATTGTTAAAGTAACTACGCCAGGCGGTGTTATTAGTGCACATACCGTGGCTCTTATTGATATTCAGTAGAGTTTAATGCTCATAAAAACACGCCGCTATTTAGCGGCGTGTTTCGTTGTATGGATATAGAAATTAAATGGCTACTTGTTCATTTGCTCAATCAAAAACGCAGAAATTTCAGCGCCGACTTTTAGTGTCGTTTCCGAGCTGACCGCGCCTTTGCCCGAGCTGTCGGTAAAGGGAGCTATTTCCATCATATCTGCGCCGGTGATTGGATATTGTTCAGCTAAGGCTGTTAAAATTTCCATCGCTTCTGCCGGCGTTAAACCATCTGGCTCAGGTGTGCCGGTCGCTGAAGCAAAGGCATCATCTAAAGCATCAATGTCAAAGCTGACATAAAGCTCGTCAATCGCTTCCTCTTTTAGTTGTGTCAGGATAGTATCGATAACTGGCGCTACGCCGTGTTCTCTGATTTCATGCGCCCAATGCTGCTTAACACCAAAAGTGCTCTCCCAGTGCTCTTTTGGCTTGCCACTGGAACGAATACCGATTTGGATCAAATGGTTGTGCTGATGTAAATCATCAAGAATATGGGTACACCAGGAGCCAAAACATAAATCTATCCCTAAGCGTTCGACTAATAAATCGGTATGGGCGTCAAAGTGAATAATGGCGCAGCGTTTGCCCTGTGCTTTTTTCGCTTGTAAATAAGTCTTGGTTAGCGGATAACTGATAGAGTGATCGCCGCCGATGCCAAAAATGCCTTTTTCCGGATACACAGCGTAAAAATCATGCAGTACATCTTCAGTAATGGTCAATGGGCTGACCGCGAGTTCACTGTCTGCGTCTTGATAAAGCGCTTTACGGCAATTGTCTATGGTCGGCTGATTTAAGTATTTGTCGTGCAATAAATGCGGGATAACACGAACATCGCCGATATCAAACGCATTGGTTGAACCATATTGACTTAATAAAGTAGAGCGGACAAACAAGGGACCCCAGTTTGCGCCACGTAAGATACCGCCACCACAATCAGAGGCAATACCTAAAATTACCGCTTTTGATGAACTTGAAAGTTGTTCCAGACTAGCGCTCCACAACGGTTCAATATTCTCCGTTTGTCCATATAAGGCTTGATGAAGAGCGGCTTTACGCTCTTTTGCGGTATTTACCGTGAATACGCCATTACCCGGTGGGCATAAGCTTTGTTTAATTTTGGCCAAAAACTGCGCTTGCGTTGTCATAATAACTCTCTTTACTGTTATTGGATTATCCCTGGAGTAATTTGTTTTAACTGTGATCGGAATATTGTTATGTAATATAAAATGTATAACTAAAATGAAATTCAGTTATAAAAAATTAGTGCAATAGCTCTTAAATTTTGTTGAAAACTCGACTATGATACGCCGAAAGTCGAGTCTGGCTATTATAACAAAAAGTGATTAATAGGTTAATTTAAAAAAAATAATTGCTTGTCAGCTTGCTAAATTACAGATATATCTAATAGTAATTTGAGAAATTAAGTAAATATTCACACTGTTGCGTTGTAATTTCGAACAATCAATGCTCGCTTGTAATGTTAAATATTTGACGTTATTACACCACAATAGACGATGTGTTCTGACAACAGATGTCAGCCCTTAACAGGGGTTAAAAGTAGGGTTAAATAAGTATATGTCAAAATCTCTGGTAATTGTCGAGTCGCCAGCCAAAGCTAAGACAATTAACAAATATCTCGGGAAAAATTTCGTCGTAAAGTCCAGTGTTGGACATGTTCGTGATCTACCTACCAGCAGTACTGGAAAAAAAGCGGCTACCAAATCCCCGGCAGAAGTAAGAAAAATGTCGCCGGAAGAAAAAGCAAAATATAAAGCAAAACGGGATAAACAGGCGCTGGTTAATCGTATGGGGATAGACCCTGATAAAGATTGGCAGGCGACTTACCAAGTGTTACCCGGTAAAGAAAAAGTCGTCACCGAATTGCAAAAACTTGCGGCTAATGCCGATACTATCTATCTCGCAACCGATTTGGATCGCGAGGGAGAAGCCATTGCCTGGCATTTAAAAGAACTGATTGGCGGCGCAGAAGATAAATATAAGCGAGTGGTGTTTAACGAAATCACTGAAAACGCGATTCAACAGGCGTTTGCCACGCCTGGGGAGCTTAGTATACCTGGGGTGAATGCCCAGCAGGCACGACGCTTTCTTGACCGAATTGTCGGTTTTATGGTCAGTCCTTTGTTATGGAAAAAAATCGCTCGCGGCTTATCTGCTGGCCGGGTACAGTCGGTTGCAGTAAAACTGGTGGTGGAAAAAGAGCGCGAAATTAAAGCGTTTGACCCGCAGGAGTTTTGGGAAATTAATGCCGACACTAAAACTCAAAGCCAGCAAACATTAGCGTTAGACGTGACTCATCAGAACGGCCAGGCATTTAAGCCAACGAATGAAGCGCAGGCCAGTGCAGCGGTTGCTTTATTGCAACCTGCCAGCTATGTGGTGAGCAAGCGGGAAGATAAACCGTCAAAAAGTTCTCCTTCCGCACCTTTTATTACTTCGACTTTACAGCAAGCCGCCAGTACACGTTTAGGCTACGGTGTTAAACGTACTATGGGGTTGGCGCAAAAATTATACGAAGCCGGACATATCACTTACATGCGTACTGACTCAACCAATTTGAGTAAAGACGCGGTGGCGATGTGTCGCAGTTATATCAGTGATAACTTTGGTGATAATTATCTGCCTGAGAAGCCGAAAACCTATGGCAGTAAAGCGAATGCTCAAGAAGCGCATGAGGCGATCCGTCCATCGAATGTTAAGTTGGAAGCGGCGTTTTTGGAAAACTTAGATGCCGATTGTAAAAAGCTTTATGATCTGATTTGGCGTCAGTTTGTTGCCTGTCAAATGACGGCGGCGCGTTATACCGTCAGTACCATTACTGTCAGTGCTGCTGGCTTTGATTTAAAAGCGAAAGGTCGAGTGATGCAGTTCGATGGCTGGACCAAAGTGCATCCACAAATGTCAAAAGGCGATAAAGATAAACAACTGCCTGACTTAGCCGTTGGCGAGTCGCTAAGTCTGGAAAAGCTCACACCATCTCAGCACTTTACCAAGCCGCCAGCGCGCTATGGTGAAGCCTCATTGGTTAAAGAATTGGAAAAACGTTCGATAGGTCGACCCTCTACTTATGCCTCGATTATTTCAACCATTCAGGACAGGGGTTATGTCCGGTTAGATAAAAAGCGTTTTTATGCGGAAAAAATGGGTGAAATTGTTACCGACAGTTTATCCGAAAGCTTCAAAAATTTAATGAGTTATAATTTTACCGCTGAAATGGAACAGGAGCTCGATGAAATAGCCGAAGGTAAAATTGTCTGGAAAGAAGTGCTAAACGAGTTTTATAAAAACTTTACCCAGCAACTGGCTATGGCAGATAAACCTTCAGAAGAAGGCGGCATGCCGAGCAATCAGCCGGTATTAACCGATATTGATTGTCCGACCTGTGGCCGTAAAATGGGCATTCGT
>CAZUHQ010000102.1:0-5893 GCA_964620605.1 uncultured Thalassotalea sp. | reverse complement strand
ATTCGTACCGCGTCTACCGGGGTGTTCTTAGGCTGTTCAGGTTATGCACTGCCGCCAAAAGAGCGCTGTACGACAACAATGAATTTAACGCCGGGTGAAGAAGCGGTTAGTGTCTTGGCGGAAGATCAGGAAACCGAAGCGCTGCGTGCCATGCATCGTTGTCCGAAATGTTCTACCGCGATGGACAGTTATCTCATTGATGAAAAACGTAAATTACATGTTTGCGGTAATAATCCTCAATGTGACGGCTATGAGCTAGAGCAGGGCACGTTTAAAATTAAAGGATACGATGGCCCTGTATTAGAGTGTGATCGCTGTGGCGCCAACATGGAATTGAAAAATGGCCGTTTTGGTAAGTATTTTGATTGTACTAATAGCGAGTGTAAAAACACCCGTAAGTTGTTAGCTAATGGTGAAGCCGCGCCGCCAAAAGAAGATCCGGTGCAGTTGCCAGAATTGCCGTGTGAAAAATCCGATGCCCATTTTGTGCTTAGAGATGGTGCAGCAGGGATATTTTTAGCCGCCAGTACTTTCCCGCGTTCGCGTGAAACCAGAGCGCCGAAAGTGGCAGAACTGCAACGTTTTCGTGACCGGATTTCGCCTAAGTTTTATTATCTGGCAGATGCTCCGGCGCAAGATCCTGATGGTAATTTAGCGATAGTGCGTTATAGCCGGAAAAATAAATCGCAATATGTGATGACTGAAGTCGATGGTAAGGCAACGGGATGGACGGCGATTTATCAGGACGGTAAATGGCTGGAAACCCAGGCTAAGAAAAAAGCAACAAAGGCTAAGCCCAAGAAAAAATAATAGCTATTAGTTGCCGTATTGATAATGAAAAAGCACCAGTGTTGGTGATTTTTATGTACTGGATGTACGGTATAGCGCGGGTTCATGGACGAACAGGAACGCATATTGCTGAAAGAAAGCTTTAATCTTCCAGCCATTCCAATTCATCAATCACCTGCCTTGCCTCTAACACGGTGCAGTCGGTTTTGGCAATTAACTCGTTAATTGTGATGCCGCTGTTTTTCTTGGCGATATTAAGTAAGTGCTGATGGCTTAATTTCTGGTTATCTTGTTTGAGTTTTTTTGCTAGCCATTGCCAAGAATCTTCGTCTGACTGTTCGATGAACAAGATCACCTCATTGATTTGCTCGGGCGAGGCGCTAATTTGCCAGTTACGCGAACGACCAATTCTCGATAATTCACAGCCGAACGATCTTATTTGTGCTTTAAGGGCATAAGCGCGCAGCACTCGTCTTAAAAAAGAAGGCAGAATTATGGTGAGCTTTTTTAACATAGAAAACTGTGCATAAGCTAAATAATAAAGTCACTTATTTTAGTGATTTATCCAAGGTGGATCAACGCTTTGGCTATTTTCCGCCGGCCAGTTCGATATGGCTGCCGGTAACGTAAGATGCCTTGTCTGACAGTAACCAGACAATAGCCTGAGCAACCTCTAACGGCTGCCCACCGCGTTTCATCGGAATAAGCGGGCTGACGCGTTCAATCCGGTTTTTTTCTCCGCCATCGGCATGCATCTCGGTATAAATAAAGCCAGGGCGAACACTGTTAACTCGAATATTCTGCCCGGCAACCTCTAATGATAAGCCGGTAGTTAAACTATCTACGGCGCCTTTACTGGCTGCGTAATCTACATATTCATTGGGTGCGCCAAGCCTTGAGGCTGCTGAGGAAACGTTAACGATAGCGCCGCCTTGACCGTCAAACTCTGTGCTCATGCGCTTTATTGCTTCTCGACAACAGAGAAAATAGCTGGTGACATTATTAGAGAGTATTTTATTGATACGCTCAGCGCTCAGTTCTGTGACCTTGGCCTGTTGCATTAATATCCCTGCGTTATTGACCAGCATGGTGAGTTGGCCATCTAAGCTATCGATTTGCTTAAATAATTCTATCACTTGCGCTTCGTTTGATACATCGGCCTGTATCGCGATTGCCTGATGCCCCTGATGGTTAATGTCATCTACCACTTGCTGGGCTGCTTGGTGATTTGTTCGGTAATTGATAACCGCGAAAACACCGGTCTCGGCTAACAGTTTTGCAGTCGCCGCGCCTATTCCTCGGCTGCCGCCAGTCACTAATGCGATATTTCTTTCCATATTCTTAAGGTCTTGTTATTTTGATTGTCGGCAGTTTATCACAGTAAAACCGCAATTTTGTACAAGGCATGTTTAGTCAGCTGATGATAAGGTGAATTAACTTGAGTATGAGATAACAGTGATAATGAGTAATTTAGCAGAACAAGTTGATTTTCTTTATCATAAAGAGCTGGGCGGTCTGGAGATGGTCAAGGCGCAGTATCGCCAGAAAAATTTTGCCAAGCACTGTCATGAAACCTATACCGTTAGTGTGATTGAAACTGGAGTGCAGAAGTTTTTTCGCAGTGGTGGTGAGCATTTTGCGCCCGAGCACAGCATTATTTTGGTTAATGCCGATGATGTTCATACCGGGCAGGCGGCAGATGGCGTAGGTTGGTCGTATCGGGCGATATATCCAACCGAAGCGCATTTTCAGCAGTTAGCCGCAAATATTGGCTGGTCAGAACACTTTGCCCCGTATTTTCCACAGCCTGTGGTTTATGATCCTGAGTTAGCCTGCGAATTACGAGCCTTGTTCGCCTGTTTGCAGAGCGAAACTCAAACGCTGGCCAGAGAGTCTATGCTGAATGTCTTGCTCACTAAGTTAATGGTTCGACATGGTAGAAGCCGGCAAGATATTAAGCCACTAGCGAAAGATAATGCCGTATTATTGCGCGCCAGGGCATATTTAGATCAGCACTTGGCGGAAAATATTGAAATAGCACAACTGGCAAAAGCCAGCCATCTAAGTGCTTATCACTTGATCCGGCAATTTCAGCAACAGTTCGGTTTGCCGCCTCATGCCTATCAATTGCAGCAGCGGTTAAAGTATTCAAAGCAACTGTTAAAGCAAGGACACAGCGTGGTGGAGACTTCAAATATGCTGGGGTTTCATGATCAAAGCCATTTTCATCGTCATTTTAAAAAGTCTCTCGGTATTTCTCCAGGCCAATTTGCTCGGGCCGTTAACTAATGAGCCATTATCAGATGCATTTTCCATTAGTTAAAAAAGTGATGATAAAAGGACTGCTTGATATGTTGCCGTTAAATCTTGCGGTGCTGCCATGGGGAATTTTATGTGGTTCGCTGGCCATTCAGCGTGATTTTACTGTGCTTGAGGCGATACTGATGCCGCTGCTAGTTTTTGCCGGTTCGGCGCAATTAGTGGCAACAGAGCTGATTGGCGCCAATGCACCACTGGCGACCATTTTGTTTACCACTTTTATTATCAGCTCTCGTCATTTTTTATATGGTTTGGCGCTTAGAGATAAGCTGAAAGTTTTGCCAGGCAGGTGGCGTTATCCGTTAGGTTTTTTATTAACCGATGAATTATTTGCCCTATCGCAACAGCCAAAGGCGTTTAACGGTCAATACCGTTTATGGTATGCGTTAGCGGCCGGTGGTAGTTTTTATCTCTGTTGGTTATTGTGGAATATTATCGGCATTTTCGCCGGTAGTTTATTGCCTGATTTAACCAGGCTGGGGCTTGATTTTGCCATCGCAGTGACTTTTATCGCTCTGGTTGTTCCAACCATCACCAACTTAGCTGTGCTGGTGACTGTGGTGGTCTCTGGTGTGCTTTCAGTCATCTTTAAGTTATATCAGGTTGAACTCGATCTGGTATTGAGCGCATTAATTGCCATGTCTGTCGGGTATTTTACCTTGAGATGGCAAACACGCGCCAAACTGAGCAGTGACTCACAACAAAAAGCAGAGCAGAAATTGAAGCTTGAGAGGCAGGATAAATAATGAACTTGCTTACAGTATTATTAATGGCCGTAGTCACTTTTTTCACCCGTTATTTTTTAGTGCATCCGAAAGTGCCGTTGAGGCTAGGGGCGAAAATGGTGAATTTTTTAAGCTTTAGCGCACCGGCGGTACTGACGGCTATTTGGGTGCCAATTATTTTTATTGATGAAGGTCAGTTTAATGCGCAACTCACTAATCCCTATTTATTAGCATCATCACTTGCTATTTTACTGGCGTGGAAAACACAAAATATTTACTGGACCTTATTAATCAGCCTGCCGGTGTTTGTGATGTTCCGTTTATTACAATAACTTTTTTATCTCTTTATTTTGTCGATTGGACGAATATCGTCTGACTGGCTCTTGTTATTCGCTGGTAATAGCTTTTATTATAGGCGCGAATTTTCCAGGAGGAATAATAATCCATGAAATTAACAACAACATTAACAAGCCTCGCCGTTATTAGTGCGTTATCTTTTTCTGCGCTTAGCTTGGCAGACAGTAAGTCTTCGAGTGAAAAAAAAGCGAAAGCATCGAGCTGGTTAAGCTTATCGAAAAAAGAACTAAAGAAAGTTGAAGCTTATGCCACCGACTATAAAGATTATATTTACCGCGCGCCAACGGAGCTGGCATTTGTTAAAGAAACCTTAAAGCGCGTTGAAAAACAAGGCTTTAAAAAATTAGACGAAACCAGCGAATTAACGCCGGGCGCGCGTTTTTACGATATTAACCGTGACCGTGCTATTTCACTGATTGTTATTGGTAAAAAACCTCTAGTGCAGGGCACCCGTGTTGTTGGTGCCCATATTGATTCGCCGCGCCTTGAGCTTAAAGGTCGCCCGCTTTATGAAAAACAGGAATTTGCGTTATTTCAAACCTATGTTCACGGCGGTATTAAAACTTATCAATGGGTCAATATTCCATTAGCCCTGATCGGCCGCGTCGATAAAAAAGACGGCACTGTGGTTAATATTTCCGTTGGCTTTGACGAAAATGATCCTATCCTGATGGTGCCAGATTTAGCGCCGCATGTTGATCACCCTAATCGCAAGCGCACCAGTCGCGATGTGATCAAGAAAGAAGAATTGGATGTTATCATAGCGTCAAAACCTGATCTGGATAAAAAAATCAAAGATCTGGTTAGCGATTATTTAACTAAAACCTATGACATTAGTCTGGAAGACTTAGTATCTGCCGAGCTTGCGCTGGTTCCTGCGACTAAGCCGCGTGATGTCGGTTTTGATCGCAGTATGATCGCCGCTTATGGTCAGGATGATAAAGCCTCTTCCATTGCCGCGGTTAAAGCTATTGTTGAGCAAAAAACGCCTGAATATACTTCAATCGCCTATTTAGTTGATAATGAAGAAGTCGGCAATATCAACAACACCGGGGCAAGTTCCAGCTACTTGGTCGATTTAATGAGCGCACTGCTTTATAACGAGCAAGGCGACAAATATAACGATTATTTGCTACGTAAAATGTTGCGTAATACCAAGGTAATTTCTGCCGATGTTAACCCTGGAGTGAACCCGAGCTGGCCAAGTGTTTGGGAATTAGGTAATGCGCCGCGCCTCGGCCAAGGCATTAATTTAAAGCTCTATGGTGGCGGTTTTAATGCTAACTCTGAATATATGGCGTGGACGCGCAATTATTTAGATAACAGCAAGATCAAATGGCAAACATCGACTTATAAAGGCAAAGCGTCAGGCGGTACGATTGGTAGCGACTTGTCTAATGATAATATGGAAGTGATCGATTTTGGTGTGCCGATTTTATCGATTCATTCGCCATATGCCGTAGGTTCTAAAGTGGATTTATATTCACTATACCGGGCAATGTCTGAGTTTTATCGTCAGAAATAGTGACTTATTTATCTGAATAAAACCGCCTACATCGGCGGTTTTTTTATTTTCAGCTCTAAATCGCCTATTTCAGTAGGTGGTTATCATCAAAAAAGGCTTTGCCTGAAAGAGTTGGTTGATAAGATTATTTGGGTTTATCGGCTGACTGGTTTGTCGAGGTTGCTCGACGGCAACCAGA
>CAZUHQ010000101.1:0-13580 GCA_964620605.1 uncultured Thalassotalea sp. | reverse complement strand
TATGCAGAAAAAGTGTTGGTGACTGTTTTTTAGCCGCTTATGCGTTTGCCCTGAGAGTAAGAGGTACACAATTTTTGTCTCTATTATGGCATTAAGCCTACTCTTTTTTACTTTTGGTGGTATGTTGAGAATCCCCCCGTTTTATGAACTTTTGGTTTTTTTCACTAAAGAAAATCTTTTTCCATATGTGCTAGCGGGTTATTTTATTATTAGCTGGATGTTAACACGTTATTTTAAGCCGAGTATTAAATGTGAATGTTGTAACGAGGAGTTAGCGTATACTTATACTCAAAGCAAAAAAGCGGTTATTGCTTGCCCTTATTGTGCGGCTTCGTTTAAATCACATTAATTAACTGGATGAATTATCTGGCACCATAGGAAAATTATGGATAAATATTTAATTACCAAAGAAGAAATTGAGCAATATCAGGGCATTGAAAAGACACATTTTCTTAATGACAACGCTAAGCGATTAAACAAATCACTCGGCGATCTTACCGGGTTAACAGGCTTTGGTTTTCATTTGATAGAAATTCAGCCAGGCCATCAATCTACTGAATTTCATAAACATTACCATGAAGATGAATGTGTTTTTATTCTCGAAGGCAGTGGTGAGGCACAAATTGGTGAGCAGAGTTACGCGATAAAGGCAGGAGATTTTATCGGTTATCGCGCTGGTGGTGAAGCTCATTTACTGATAAACAACAGTAAATGCGTGCTTAAATGTATTGTTGTTGGCCAGCGATTAGCGTTTGATATTGGCGATTATCCCAAGCTTAATAAACGGATTTATCGTCAGCAAGATAGGCCATGGCAGTTGGTGGATTTAGATGCTATTAGTACACCAGATAATGCCGAACTTGGCAAAAAGTGCTAACGTTATCTCAAGATTGGGAGATATTTATGGTGGAGCAGGGGATGGCAAAAAATCAGCAGAGCTACCAGGATGTGATCACGTTTTGGTTTGATGAAACAGATAAAGCTAAGTGGTTTGTTAAAGATGCCAGCTTTGATCAGTTGATTCGTGACCGGTTTGCTGAGCTTCATGCTCAAGCCGTGGCCTGTGAGTTGTCGCATTGGCGTGAAACTGCATTAGGCAGCTTGGCGGAAATTATTGTCCTCGATCAGTTTTCCCGAAACATCTTTCGCGATGAGCCACAAGCGTTTTTATTTGATCCTTTGGCATTAGCATTAGCGCAAGTAGCTATCGCTAAGGGCTTTGATAAAACATTAACCGCTGAGCAAACCAGCTTTTTATATATGCCGTTTATGCACAGTGAATCTTTAGCGATACATAATCAAGCGGTACAATTATTTACTGAGCTTGGCGCTAGCTCTAATCTTGAATTTGAATTAAAGCACAAGGCGATTATTGAACAGTTTGGCCGTTATCCGCATCGAAATGAAATTCTTGGCCGATATTCAACGGCGCAGGAGCTGGAATATTTGGCGCAACCAGGCGCAGGCTTTTAATTTTATTGGCAACGTTCCTTTTAACTGTAGGGACTAATCTAGTCCATTGGTAAATAAAGATGTTGCTATGGTAATAAGAGCAAGCATTATCAGCATGGATGCTGATGTTGAGCTTCCATGGACGGACTTGCGTGTCTTGCTTGTTGGCCTAGCAACAGCTATCGGGAATTTAGCCATCTCATTTAATGTGTAATTGTGTATAATCCTTTATTAATCTGAGTGTTAAAAAGAAAGCATTATGTGTGAACTCCTGGCGATGTCCGCCAATGTACCTACTGATATTTGTTTTAGTTTTACTGGCTTGATGCAGCGTGGTGGTAATACCGGCCCACATAAGGATGGTTGGGGCATTACTTTTTACGAGGGCAAGGGCTGTCGTAGTTTTAAAGATCCATTGCCGAGTGCGGAGTCGCCAATTGCCACCTTAGTGACTGAGTACCCGATCAAAAGTGAAGCGGTAATTTGCCATATTCGTCAGGCCAATTCAGGTGTCGTCTGCCTGGAGAATACCCATCCATTTACCCGGCAAATGTGGGGCAAAAATTGGACTTATGCCCATAATGGTCAGCTCAGTGATTTTCATACTCAATTGCCGGTTAAATACCATGTACCTATCGGTACAACCGACAGTGAACATGCTTTTTGCTGGCTTTTGGATCAATTACATCTCAAGTTTGCTCAACAGCCGCCCGAAGATATCGAGCTGTTTAGTTTTATTGCCAAGCTTAGCGAGCAGATAAATCGCCTAGGGGTCTTTAATTTGATCTTATCCAACGGTGATTGCCTGTTTGCCTTTTGTTCAAATAATTTACACTGGATCACCCGCCGGGCGCCATTTGGTGAAGCGAGTTTAATTGATGCAGAAGTGGTGGTGGATTTTCATAAAGAAACCACCGATAAAGACGTAGTGACTGTGATAGCTACCCAGCCATTAACCGATGATGAAACCTGGCAAAAAATGCTGCCAGGTCAGTGGCAGCTCTTTCGTTTAGGGGAAGTGCTTGCCAGTGGGCAAACGGGGACGAAATGCAGTTAGAAAATCAAGTCGCCAGATAAATATCAGGAAAACAAATCTAGTTGGCAGCGGTGTTTTTCTTAGGCTCATTAATGGTGACTGAGGTTAGCTGAGCTTCAAACTGTTCGACGCCGGCTTTGGCCTGATATAGTTTCACGAGTAAATAATCCAACTCAGGGGCAAACCAGGCATAGGTAATGCGTTTTTTTTCTATCACTTCGCGTTTGAGCTTAATTGTTTTCACCAGGCCATAAGGCAACATCACTTCTTCTTCACCTTCGTATTGATAGACGTGATTTTTAATAGAGCCTGAGGTGCTGATCACCGGGTAAACAAATAGTTTTTGTTTGGGGTTGGCAATAAGGTTCAAGCGGTTTTGCAAGTGATAGCTGAGTTTGTCTTGAATGTTAAATGGGAAATCGACGTTAATTTCACGCTTATTTTTAACGTCGATCGCCTTATTGTTTTTAACATCGTATTGCCATTCGTAGTACTTGTCTCTGCCGGTGCCTTCACGCTCAAATTGATAATGCAATGGCGTAACGTGTCCGTTATCTACTGAAACAGTCGAACTTTCTTTTCTATTGTCAGAGAAAATCAGCCATTCAATATCGGTTTGATAACTGCATTGAAACTGTCCATTGGATAATTGCGTTAAGGCTCTTATGCCTTTACCTACTTTAGATCCTTTATGCAGAATATTATATTCTGCGCTAAAAGGTGTCACAGCGATAGTTTTGTTGCTTGTTTTAGCTTCTTCAGCCCAACTGGTATTAGTGACGGCTAAAAGGCAACAAAAACAAAAGGATTTGATCATAAAGCTTCCTATTTGTTTGGTGATATCAGTTATTATTCTTCGTTTGCATAACCTGATGCCGGTAATAGCTTACCGTCAAGTACCGCGTTGTCACCTTGCATCACTAATCTATCAGCGCAGAACCATTTTACCACTAACGGATAAATACGATGTTCCTGCTGATGGATGCGACTGGCTAAAATATCGGCATCATCTTCGGCAAAAATAGGCACTTTCGCTTGCAAAATGACCGGACCACCATCAAGTTCTTCAGTAACAAAATGCACGCTGACACCATGTTCGGTGTCGCCGGCATCTATTGCCCGTTGATGGGTATTAAGTCCTTGATACTTTGGCAACAAAGATGGATGAATGTTCAATAATTTTCCAGAAAAATGTTGAACAAAATTAGGAGTGAGAATACGCATAAAACCAGCGAGTACCACCAAGTCAGCTTGATAGGCATCAATTTTTTTAATCAAAGCCTGATCGTAAGTTTCACGGTCCGCAAAATCTTTATGGGAAAGCACTTCATTGGCAATATCAGCATTCGCCGCACGGGTTAAACCATAAGCATCGGCTTTATTTGAGATAACGCCAACCACTTGGCCCGGGTAGTCAGGAGTTTTGCAGGCGTCAATAATCGCCTGCAAATTTGATCCACTGCCCGAAATTAAAACAACAATTCGGCGGGTCATAGTGTTAGCCTTGGTTAATGATCACTTGTTCTTGACCGGTTTGCATTTCGGCAATTTCGCCAATATGCCAGGCGTTTTCGCCGTTAGCCGTTAAAATTTCAAGGCTTTGCTCTACTTTATCGGCAGGTACGGCGATGATCATACCGACACCACAGTTAAAGGTGCGGTACATTTCATGAGTGGTAATATTGCCTTTTTGCTGTAACCAATTAAAAATTTCTGGCCATTGCCAGCTATCACCATTAATCACGGCTTGTGCACTTGTCGGTAATACCCGAGGAATATTTTCCCAAAAACCGCCGCCAGTAATATGAGAAAGCGCGTGAACGTCAACTTCTTTTAACAGTGCCAATACAGATTTAACGTAGATTTTGGTTGGCTCGATTAAATGATCGGCAATTGATTTACCATTTAATAGCTCGTTGGTGTCAGTATTGTTAACTTCTAATACTTTGCGAATTAACGAATAGCCGTTTGAGTGAGCACCGGATGAACCTAAAGCGATAAGTTGATCGCCAGCGGCGACTTTACTGCCATCGAGCAAGCGTGATTTTTCCGCTACGCCAACACAAAAACCAGCGATGTCATAATCGCCCTGGTGATACATGCCCGGCATTTCTGCCGTTTCCCCGCCAACTAAGGCACAAGCTGACTGTACACAGCCTTCAGCAATACCGGCAACTACTGCCGATGCTACATCAACGTCGAGTTTCGCCGTTGCATAGTAATCGAGGAAAAATAACGGCTCTGCGCCTTGAACAATTAAATCGTTAACACACATGGCAACCAGGTCGATACCCACTGTATCATGCTTGCCCAAGTCGATAGCTAAACGCAGTTTAGTACCTACACCGTCGGTGCCGGCAACTAATACCGGTTCCTTATATCCGGTTGGAAGTTGGCAAACTGAACCAAAACCGCCTAAGCCACCCATTACTTCCGGGCGCGTTGTGCGTTTTACAGCACCTTTAATGTTTTCTACAAGGGCATTACCTGCATCGATATCAACACCTGCGTCTTTGTAGCTTAGAGACTGTTTTTCTTCACTCACGGGGAACCTCTATATGTTACCGTTATTTAAATGTAACTGGCGTGGAATTAGCCAGTGATAAAGGCGCATATTCTACCAGCGCAAAAGGGCGGTGAAAATCTTTAAAGCTAATTATTTTTTTTTAAATATTTTTAGGGAGTTATTTAGCAATAAGTTATGATAATATTCCTCTATGAAAAAGTTATCTTTAACGGGAATGATGAGATATTGGCTTGTTTTTGCAGTAAGTTTGCTGATGTTATTGACACAGCCAGTTGTGAATGCTGTAGAAGTTAAAGATTTGTATGTTGCTAAAGTGGCTGTCGATTCGCAAAGCAGTAAAGATCGTAATAAAGCGTTAAAACAGGCGCTACGTTCAGTGTTAGTGAAAGTGGGCGGCCAGCAGCAAGTATTATCTAATAGCGAGCTAAAAAAGCAGCTAAATCGTTACCAAAGCTTTGTTACTAACTATGGCTATGAAAGTGGTGACGGCCAGCAGTTGCTTCGAGCGAGTTTTGATCCGGCGAAAATTAATCAGTTATTTGTTGAAGCGAATTTACCTATTTGGGGCAGCTTGCGTCCGCAGATAGTACTGTGGCTGATTAATGAACAAGGATTGGAGCGTCAGCTAGTCAAGTCAGATGTTGTTAACCAACTAACCCAGGAAGTCTCCGAATTTGCCGAGCATCGCGGCCTATCAGTGATATTGCCTGATGCACTAAATAATGAGTTAAATGTTTCAGATATCTGGGGGCGCTTTCAGCAGCCACTTGTTCATGCGTCGCAGCAATACTTACCGGAAGCGATAGTCGTGGTACGTGTCTCTGATAATACCTTGCTTTCTGAGGAGCAGATCAGCATTGCTCAGCAATGTCAGTTATTATGCCAGCCAGCACTAGCACTTGACTGGAGTTTTATCTCAACCGCCAATAACGATAAAACTCAGCAATTTAGTGAACGTTATTATGGTGTTGAAACGAGTGAATTATTAACCCAGGCGCTTAATGACATCGCTGATGACTTGTATCAGCGCTATGCGTTAACCACAGATGAAAATAATCAGTTGGAACTGGAAGTGGCTAATATTGATTCCTTAGCCCATTACGTTCAGGTAAAAGAGTTCTTACAGCAATTATCCGCGGTACAGTCGGTTAAATTAGTTCGTGCTTTTGGTCAAACCCGACGCTTTAATTTAAGGCTGTTAGGTTCAAGGCAGGCGCTGTTGGCATCATTAAAACTCAATAGTGCATTAAAGCAATATATTGACCCTCTGGCGCCCGAATTGCCAGGTAGTGTGCCGGTTTTTTATTGGGAGCAACCGTGAGTAAGATTGCTCAATTAACGCTATCGGTACAATTACCGGATGATGAAACCTTCTTAAGCTATCAGAGCATCACTAATCATACAGTGAGTGATTTACTTAAGGCGTTTATCAACGAGATGCCAGTTCACTCTGAGATAACGACTGACGATGGGGTTAAGGGCTTTTATTTATTCGGTTTAACCGGTGTTGGAAAAAGTCACTTACTACATGCCAGCTGTGCATATGCCCAGGAGTTGGGGTTATCATCTGTGTGTTTGTCATTTTCTGAATTACAGCAGTTATCGGTTGAAGTGCTGGAAGGGTTGGAAACTATCGATTTGATCTGCCTCGACGATGTCCAGCTTATTGCTAATGATCTCAAGTGGCAACAGGCGGTATTTGATTTATATAACCGGGTGTTTGAGCAGAATAAAAAAATTATTATTACCGGCGATAAGAGTGTTAATCAGTTGGGCCTGAGCCTTGCAGATCTCGGTTCGCGATTATCCTGGGGACTGGTTGAGCAGCTTAAGCCTATCTGTGATGAAGAGAAACTAACGGCCATTCAGTTTAGGGCACAGCAACGAGGCTTATTACTGTCGGAAGACGTAGCGCGTTTTTTAATGACCCGATTATCGCGCGAAATGAATAGTTTACTAGCCGCTTTAGATAAACTCGATAAAGCCTCGATCAGGGAACAGCGAAAAATCACTATCCCTTTTATCAAGCAAGTGTTGTTTGAACAATAGAGCCAAGTGAGCTAATCATTATTTATAGATAAAACGTCGGCTTTTTTGATGGCGGTTGATACCATCTTGTGGAATAAGACGCGGGTCATGCTGATGGCTTTGTTTCAGTAAATGTCCAGCCAGGGTGTTGGCCTTGATTTGATTAGGGTTTTCCAGAACTAGATTTTCACTCCAGCTTTTATCAGCATCAAATAGTACAGGTGGTAGCAGGGATGCAACATACTCGGAAGCCAGGGCAAGTTCCGGTAATATTCTTGTGGCAACAAACTCAACTCTTGGTTTGATCCACTGCTCACCAATTCTGCCTCTTTGCCCCCAGGCGACTTGCTGATACTCCTGATCGCTAACTGCAACATCACGCAGTACGTTATAGCGCACTTGCATCATAAAACCGTCAAATAAAATCGCGTAATCTTCCCGGGTTGAACTATAACTGTAAAATTGTGGTGCGCCCTCGGTTTTAAACAGGTTAGCGATATCGTCCATGGTATAAGCTTGTTGCTGCTCGCTCGCAGCTTCGCCGTGAAAACGTACTTGAGCAAGTTGAGTCAGGACGTTAGCATCATCAGGATAGAGAGGATCTAACGGATAAATTTGCTGCAATTCATCAGATTGTATTTGTTGCTGATAATAACGATTATTCACTATTGCTAATAATGTTTCTGTTTTATCGACAGAGTGCCAAATAGTACTTGGGAAAAAATCGTTGGCGTGAGCGAGCTCATGGTAGAGCAAGGAGGCAAAGTCATATAGCGCAGAGGACAGTGTTCGCGATAAACGGTAGCTGATCGGCGCGTAGTAACTGGCATATTCATTATTTTTGACATAACGCCACGGCATTTCAAACTGCAAGTCACTGCCAAAAGCTACGCGAAAATCCGGCGTCTGGTTAATGGTATCGCGTTGCTCAGGCGTTTCCCACAAATCACTGGGGTCGAGATAAATTGCGCCGGTGTAAGGATGGTAAAAAGACGGGCGAATATCGTAGGAAATAACGATTGCCGTGGTTGCCCTTAGCAGGTTTTTAAAGTCGTGATGTTTGTTATCATAGGTTTGTAAAAACTTTTTAAATTGATCGCCCATCCACTGGTGAGACACTATGACCCGATCCATAATGTCATCAACTGTTGGGGATTCGTTAATTTGGGCGATTAGTGGAGTTTGAGTAAGTGTGCAGGAATTGTCATAACGGGCTTTGTTGGCATATACACAATCGATCAAGGTTTGCCCGGCGGGAGAGTCGGGGTTATACAAAAAGACCTTGGCTGTTCGCTCACTAAACGGTGAATCATCGCTTGAGGCCACTTGACTATCGCTGTTTTCTACTAAAATCGCAATATTGTCACTATAGCGTTCGCCGTTAATTTGTCCGGAAACGGTAAACTGTAAAACGGTATCTTGAGTAACTTGTGGCGCATCAAAAAAGACTGCGGCCTTACCATCAGTATCACTGTCGGTAAAACTGACACTTGGTCCTTGCGTTTGCTGCCAAGTAATTGAATCCGTTTCCAGAGGCAGTGCATTATCATCGGCTATTGGATAACTGATCAGTGAAACGTCGTTGCCTTCGACCACAGTATGGCCTAAACGCGCGGTTATTCTGGCCTGGTTTTGCTCAACGTTAAATTGATAGTTCAGTTGCTGTTGCTGATTATTCTCATTGTTATAACTGACACTAAAACTGTAATCGCCTGCAGCTAACGGGGTAAATCCAATGACTTTGCTGGTATCGGCATAAAAGGTTAACGGCGTCCCTGAAGTTTGTTGCCATTTGATATTGGAAACTGTTTCACCCGGAGATAAAAGCAATAACTCAACCGATTGGCCGATTTGAATATGTTCGTCTGGCTGAACAATAGTTGCAGTATCACTACTACTGCTGCTGCCATTACCATTACAGGCGATAAGTAACATTGATAACGAAAAAATGGCAAGTTTGTTATTCACTTATGTCTTACTCCATACTGCTCAATGGCTGTTCCATGTGCTACGAATATTTTAGTAGTTCAGAGCATCTTAGCAATGGACACAGTAAATGTTAAGTGATTGTAAACAACTATTTTTTCTTGCGAATGCTTAAGCCCAGTTCCTGACCTCGGTATTTCGCATAATAAGTGCCGGAGATAAACATCATGGTGGCAAATAGTAATTCTAAACTGGCCCATAATATATCGCTTGGCGACACCCATAAGGTGGTCAGGCTATGGAGAAAGTAAATCATTACGATAAAATTTGCCCAGGCATAAGTGTAGGGATCTCCTTTTACCAGACCTTTTAGTGGAAACACCAGGGGTAAAGTAAACATTACCAGGTTAAGCCAGGGGGAGAGACCGTCAGACGGATTCAGTACCAAGAGCCATAACGGCATAAAAATAAATAAAGAAAAATAGCCGGTAAGGGCTATTTTTCTATGACTTTCTGTGGAAAAAATTCTTTTCATAACAGTAAACTAGTCGATTAAAGATAAAACATTTTCAGGAGGGCGGCCAATAACGGCTTGCTCACCTTTAACGACAATAGGACGTTCAATTAGTTTTGGCGTATTGACCATGGCATTGATCAAAGTAGCATCATCGGCGTCTTTTAAATTTTGCGCTTTAAATTCATCCTCTTTCGTGCGCATCATTGCTATCGGTGTTACCGATAGCTGCTGTAACAAGCGCTGAATTTCTGCTTCATTTAATGGATTTTTTAAATACTCAACCACAGTGACCGGCTGATTGTGCTTTTCAATCAAGGCCAAGGTTTGTCTGCTTTTAGAACAGCGAGGGTTGTGGTAAATAGTTAGCATAGGTAATTCTCTTTTGGTGTTTAAAAAATTGCGTTAGGAGCCGGTAAGGCGCTTAAGTTTATCTTCCTGCTCTTGGAGCTGAAGAATACGTGCTTTAATACGTTTTTTAACTAAGGGCTGGTCATCGGCATAATTATAACTAGTTTGCAGTTCGTCAATGGCACGAGGGTATGCCCCGAGCAATGCTAGTATTTCAGCATTGGTAGCATGCATCATCGCCATATTTTTTTGCACTTTATAGATTTCACTCAGTAATTCATTGGCGAGGTAATTGCTTTTATCAATGAGCAGAAAGTCTTGTAATATCTGCTCAGCCTGCGGATATTGTTTGGCTGCTTTGAGCGCGTTAGCATAGTTGAGCGCAACAACCTGGTTCTTAGGCATCAGCTGATTAGCTTCTGATAGCATGGTTAATGCGAGATCAAACTCTGCTAATTTGATATAGGTATCGGTTAGGACATCCAGGTAGAATAAATTGTTGGCATCTTGTGCTCTGAGCTGTTCAAGAATTGCTTTTGCTTGCGGGTATTGTTTGTTTTCAAAATACGCTATTGCTAAGCCATATTGCGCGGCGGCTCGATAGCTATATTGTTGCTTGTCGAGTTTTGCCTGAAATAATTTGATGTTGTATTGCGGCGTGCCTTCATAGCGCGCCTGAATGCGGGTTTTAGCTAATTCAAATTCCAGGCTTGGTGCAACTTTACGGCTACCATAGTTTTGTGCCCGCACCCGAGCCTCGGTAATACGAGAATCTGGCATAGGATGAGTTAATAACATCGCCGGTGGCTTGCTGGTGTAGCGGTATTTTTCTGATAATTTGTTGAAGAAATTTGGCGCCCCCATAGGATCAAAACCAGAGTTGGCCAGCAGCTGAATACCGACGCGATCCGCTTCTTTTTCATTGCCTCTGGTATAGTTAATGCCTGCTTGCTGTGAGGCGGCAACACTGGTAGTTAATGCTGCCATGCCAACGGTTGGATTGACCAAGGCTAATAATACCCCGGAGATCATGCCGGCCATCGATAGTGGCTGAGTACGGCTATTCGCTTCCATTTTTCTTGCTAAATGTCTTTGGGTGACGTGGGAAATTTCATGGGCGATAACGGATGCCAGCTCACTCTCGGTTTCTGCTGTGGTTAACAGGCCGCTGTGAATGCCAATATGACCACCAAAAAACGCAAAGGCATTAAGCTCTTTTTTATTGATCAGAAAAAATTCAAAATTATAATTAACATCCTGGGCATGGCGCACCATGCGATTACCTAAGTCGTTGATGTATTCGGTTAATATTGGATCGTGTATAACTGGCTGTGACGCACGCACATGGCGCATCATGGCATTGCCAATTTGTCGCTCTTTATCAATGGATAATATGCTCGCACCTGCGGCGCCTATTTCTGGCAATTTATTTTTATTGCTTTGCTGTCCATGGCTACCGGGGGAAGATAATAACAGGCTAAGTAGCGCGGCTGTAGTAAAAATACGGGCTGTGTTCAAGGTGTTATTCTGCATCTTTGTTGGTGTTGTCATTAATATCTGGGCTATTTTGTGTATGCTTTCTGTGGTTTATTTCCTGGCAAAATTGCGCAATGTTGTAGCCTTTGACGCCGACAATATCAAATGATTCACTCAAAACGCCAATTAATTGTGTTATTTTTTGGTGGGCATAGCGGATCAATGCTATATCCGCCTGATCGCCATTGTTAAAGGCATATTGAATAAAAGCAACCAGATTGCTGACTTTACACAGTTTACTCATTGACTCAGGCTGCCATTCAATAAAAGGGCATTGAGGGTGGTGCACTAATGGCCAGATTGCTTTTTCTCCATCGATGACGGGAAAACAATGTAACTCATAGTTTTGCTCACTATAGACATGCTTTAATAACAGTTGAGGCTTGATGCTGACGGTAATTTCCTGATGCGCTGTTTGCTTGCCCTGTAATAAATCAAGATTCCAGTTGTTCTTCTCTAATACGCGTTTAAAGGCGTTGTCGAAACCGTGGTTCTGCAGTCCATCGAGCTCACTAATAGCATTTTGTGTCAGTTGATAAACAGTCGGCACTTCGCCCCAAGAAATTTTCTTCTTAAATTCATTAATTTCTTTCAGATCCGCATTGGCTGATAATTCGTTCACTAACTAACTCGTGGCGATTTTATGACAAACTGATTGTAATCAATTGTCGCAGAATAGATAATTAAACAAAAGTGCTGATGCAAATTTCTTTATGATCTATCAATATGACGCCACCGGCGATAGCTGCCCGCTTCCTTTAGTGAAAATGCGTTTGTTATTAAAAAAAATGACCTCAGATGATACTTGTATTATGCAAATTGCCGATCAGGGCTCTAAATCTGATATACCTAATTATTTACAAAACAAAGGCTGGCATTACACAATGAATCAGCTGAGTGCGAATATTATTGAGTTAACAATAACAACAGGTAATTGATTAATGGTCTCATTTTTCACCCAATGGTATAAACAAAAATTTTCCGACCCCAATGCCATCACTTTAGTCGTGATCTTAGTGGTAGCGTTTTTATCGATTTATTTTTTAAGTGGCTTATTAATGCCGGTGTTTGTCGCGATTGCTATTGCGTTTTTACTGGATTTACCGGTCAATCGGTTAGGGCATTATGGATTATCGCGAAAGTGGGCGACTGTGATTGTTGTCAGTCTGTTTGTCGGCTTAACCTTGCTGGCCATGCTGGGGTTATTACCTGTTATTTGGCAGCAAAGCAGTAATTTATTACAAGAAGTGCCAGAGATGATCACCCAAGGGCAGAGTTATTTATTGACCTTACCGGAAAAATATCCGCAATTTGTCAAAGCCCAGCAGATAGAGTCTGTGATCAGCCTAGTCAATGATAAGGTGCTTGAGTGGGGACAGGCGGCATTAAAAGCGTCATTAGCTTCTATTTCCGATCTGGTGGCGCTTTTGGTTTATCTGATCTTAGTGCCGTTAATGGTGTTTTTCTTTGTTAAGGATAAAAAAGAATTACTGGCCGGCTTTACCCGCTTTCTACCCAAAGAAAGACGCATGGCAATGCAAGTTGGCGATGAAATGAATTTGCAGATCATGAATTATATTCGTGGCAAGGTGATTGAAATTTTGATTATAGGCACAGTGTCTACCATTACCTTTATCGCCTTGGGTCTTAATTACTCGGTATTGCTCGGCGTGTTAGTTGGCTTGTCGGTGTTAGTGCCTTATGTTGGTGCGACTATAGTGACATTTCCTGTCGTCCTGGTGGCCTTGTTCCAGTGGGGCGCAGGTAGCGAGTTTGGTTATGTCTTGCTGGCTTACGGTATTATTCAGGCTTTAGATGGTAACTTGTTAGTGCCACTATTATTTTCTGAAGCGGTGAACTTACACCCGGTGACTATTATAATCGCCGTGATATTATTTGGCGGGCTTTGGGGCTTTTGGGGGGTATTTTTTGCCATACCGCTGGCAACCTTAGTGAAAGCGGTATTAAATGCCTGGCCGTCTACGAATGATGTTAAAGTGTGAGCATTATCTTATTTGGTATTATGGAGATATAAAAACACCTGCATTGAGGCACATGCCAGTTGACTGATAAAAGCAGGCGTAATGTTAAAAAGAAATACTTTCTAACATTCGTTTTTTAATCTGGTTATATTACTCGTATCGTCCTGATACTAGCCTGTTTCACAGGCAAGCTAAAGCAGTTCAAAAATGTTCCATACATTTTTGTGC
>CAZUHQ010000100.1:0-13717 GCA_964620605.1 uncultured Thalassotalea sp. | reverse complement strand
TGGTGAAGGGTAAAGCAATCTAGGTCTTGCTTTATACCTTGGTGAAAGCCAAAAATAATTGACGTTTAAATGAATCGTTTAGATTTATTTAATTGAAATTTCAGCGATAAATAAGGTCGCTCTTGAAAACGAGTTTTCAATCGCCTTTACGCTGAAATAGCAAAGATGTAAGGTCGCTTATTGAAAACAAGTTTTCAATCGCCTTACACTAAAACAGCGAAACATGTTTCGCTAACTAGTTTTAGTGTCCCTATCGTCTAGAGGCCTAGGACACCGCCCTTTCACGGCGGTAACAGGGGTTCGAATCCCCTTAGGGATGCCACTTATTGTAAGTATAAAAAAACCGACTACTTGTCGGTTTTTTTATTTCTGATGAATTATCAATTTGTCACCATATCACCAGTAAATAGTTTATAGCTTTCTTCAGCAAAACCGACACCGGCTTCGTTATAAAAGTTAAATACTTTATCTACGCCCAGTTGTTCTAATTCTTGCCTGTCATCATCATAGCGGGCGATTGCTGCTATCTTGCCTTGATAATTCGCGCTTCTTAACTGTTCAGTGATGCTGATAATATCCAGTACCGATGGCAAGGCAAGCAATACCAGTTTGATTTGAGACAAATCAATATTCTCCCAAAAATCAATATTTTCGGCATCGCCATGAATGGCCTGTATTGCCTGTTGGGTTAATTTATCAACTTTTTCTTTATCGGTATCTAATCCCCAGGCCTGGTGGGCTGAGTGCTGATGCAAAGCACGATAGGCACCAGTACCGACTCGACCCATGCCGACTATGACAACGGGAGCATTCGTTGGTTGAATAAATTCATCTTCCGAGAGTTTTTTCTTATGCTCGTATTGCTTCAATACGGTTTTATGGCGATTGTAAAAGCTATGGGCAAAGTTATAGCCAATATTGGTGATGATAAAGGAAATCGATACCGTAAGTGATAGTATTACTAGCCATTCTTTTGTCAGCCAATTTGCTTGTGTGCTAAGAGAAGCGACAATTAAGCCAAATTCACTAAAGTTAGTGAGCGCAAGCGCAGAAAGAAACGCAGTTCTTGCCCTAAGCCTTAATTTCACTGCCAGGAAAAAAAACAGCAGGAATTTAATTGGCAATAACAGGGAGATCAAAGATGCTGTTGCCAACATTTCCCAGGTTGGCAGTGCAGTAAAACCTATGGATAGGAAAAATCCGATAAGAAATAAATCTTTGAAATTTAAAAGAGATTTAGTAATCTCTGTTGCTTTACTATGACTAGTAAAATACATGCCTGCGAGCAGGGCACCTAAATCCCCCTTAATGTTTAACAACTCAAATAGCTCGTAAGTGCCAAACGCAATAAAAAAGCCGGTTAAGGGAAGTAGTTCTCCGTGACCCACTTTATTGAGCAGCTTAAATATCACCTTTTTTAATGGTAATGCTAATATCAAAAGTAGCGCATACCAGCTTGGTACTTTGCCTGTTGCCAGTACTAAAAAGATCACGGCAACTATATCCTGCATTACTAAAATTCCAACAGCTAGCTTGCCATGGCGAGTCTTCATTTCACCGTGATCTTCCATCAGTTTTACCACACAAACCGTGCTGCTAAAAGACAAAGCGAAAATAACAATCGCACTGGTTTGTATGTTTAAATCGCTGATAAAAGCTAAGCTACTTATGGCAGCTAATTTAAACAAGGCAATACCGGTAACCAGCCAGAGCAGGGTATGGCTTAAGCTAGTGCCCCAAACTTCAGTTTTAGTGATATCCCGGATATTGAGTTTTAAGCCTATGGTAAATAACATCAGGGTAATGCCGAGATTGGCCAGCTCTAACACTAGTGAGTCAGCTTGAAAGCCGAGAAAATGCAGAATAAAGCCTGCCGCCAAATAGCCGATTGATGGGGGCAAGGTAATAAGTTTAGCCGCTAAGCCGCAGCTAAAAGCAAATAAAATCCAGATAAAATCCATCGTTATTCAGTTAGTTATCCATTAATTGGCTAAGTTGATGTTCGACATAATCAGCAATAATCGGCTGGGCTTTAACATTCGGGTGAATGCCGTCAGCCTGCATTAATTCCGGATTGGTGGCAATTTCAGCCATAAAAAATGGCAATAGGGTAACGTTTTGCTCTTTCGCCACTTGTTCAAAAACCTGCTCAAATAGTTTGTTATAGCGGGCACCATAGTTGGGCGTGATTTTGATTTTCATCAACGATACCGGCACATTATGCTCTCTGGCCAGGGCGATCATTTGTAACAAATTATTTTTTATCGACTTAGGTGCATAACCGCGCAATCCGTCATTGCCGCCGAGTTCAATGATTAAATGCTGATATTTTTTCTCGCTTAATATTCCTGATAGCCTAGATAGGCCGCCGCTTGTCGTTTCACCGCTGATACTGGCATTGATAATATGATAAGGCGCATCACGGTCTGCGAGTTTCTGATTGAGCAGAGAAACCCAGCCCTGATTTTCTTGCATCCCGTAACTTGCACTGACACTATCACCTAGTAGTAAAATGGAACTGGTCGCCCAACTTTGAGTCATTAGGGTAAGATATGAGAAAAGCACTAACGCTAAATATGGGTATTTCTTCATGAAATTAAATTCCGAAATTATTTTAAAAGTCCGTGAGCTGACTAAATCTGTGCAACTGGCAGATAAAAGCCTTGCCTTGTTACAGCCGATAAATCTGGATGTCCATGCTGGAGAATCCCTCGCTATCGTTGGCTCATCCGGCTCAGGTAAAACTACCTTGTTATCGATTTTAGCCGGGCTTGATCTACCAAGCTCAGGTTCAGTTTATCTTAAAAACCATGCGCTGCACCAGTTAAATGAAGAACAGCGCAGTTTAGTTCGTGCCAGTCACGTCGGTTTTATTTTTCAGCAATTTCTCTTGGTAAACAGCTTAACCGCATTGGAAAACGTCATGTTGCCAGCGGAATTGGCCGGTATTGCTGATGCAGAAGTCAAGGGCAGGGAATTATTGGCACAAGTAGGTTTGGCAGATAGATTAGCGCATTACCCGTCGCAGCTCTCTGGTGGTGAACAGCAGCGGGTGGCGATTGCCCGGGCGTTTATTACCCAGCCGGATATTTTATTTGCCGATGAACCGACCGGAAACTTAGATACTAAAACCGGTTTAACCATTACTGATCTGCTGTTTGAGCTCAATGAAAAAACCGGTACTACCTTAGTGTTAGTGACCCATGATCCCAAACTGGCGGCGCGTTGCCAGCGTCAGGTAGAAATGGATAGCGGCGTGTTAACCGATGCGCAAGCCGATAGCGAATTTGTTGATGCTAGTGCATCTAATGTCGCAAACATGGGGTAGTGATGAAAGTAGCAAATAATATTTGGGTACAGCAATCACTACGCTTGCTCGATCATGAATTAAGGCGCGGCGAATTAACCATTATTTTCTTAGCCATTGTCTTAGCTGTCGCGACGGTGTTTTCGTTAACCGGCTTTTCCGGACAAATCAAACACGCCATTGTCAGTAATAGTACAAATACCATCGCCGCCGATAGAGTCTTTAGCGGTGCCGGCCCAGCTGATGAAAAGTTTCTTGAGAAAGCCCAACAGTTAAATCTACAGATAGCGAGAAAAGTATTCACTGACTCTATGGTGTTTTTTGGCGATAATATGCTGTTAAGCGAAATCGATGCTGTCACTCCTAACTACCCACTTCGCGGCGAATTGACCATTAAACGAACGTTGGGGGGCACTGAAGAAGTTGTCGGTGGCCCTAAACGAGGTGAGCTGTGGGTGGACAGGAGTTTGTTGAGCCGCCTGAGTGTTAATATTGGCGATACCGTAGAAATTGGTGTTGCATCGTTAAAAATTGCCGGTATTTTGGCGAATGTTCCTGACCGTTCCTATCGTTTCCTTGTTGCTGGCCCCGCTATTTTAATGAATATAGATGACTTACCAACTACTGAGCTGGTTCAGCCGGGCAGCAGAATGTGGCATGTCTATCTGTTTGCCGGCGAGCAGGATGATATTGAAGCCTATGAAAAGTGGATCAAACCACAAGTTAACGATACTCAGCGCTGGTATGACGCAAAACGGGCGCAAAATCGCTTATCGTCAACTTTAGATAGTGCAGAACGGTTCTTATCACTAGCGAGTATGCTCGGCATAGTGTTGGCAGCGGTTGCCGTTGCAGTTGCTAGCCGACGATATGGCCAGCGCCATCAATCTGTGGTCGCGGTATTTCGCGCGCTCGGCGCAACCATTAGCCATGTCAGAAAACTTTATTGCTTACATTGGGCGTTGTTAAGTGTGCTCAGTATCAGCTTTGGCCTATTGCTTGGTTATGGCTTATTGGTACTTGGCGCTAATGCCATCGAAAGTTATTTATCATTAGATAATACGCCATTGGGCTTTACGCCGTTTTTAACTGCGATTATTACCGGTTTGTTGTGCGCCGTCGCGTTTGCCGTTCATCCGATAAAAGAATTAATTCACACCTCACCACTGTCAGTCATTCGCGGTTTTTCCGCTGCGCCGTTGGCAAAATTTGGTTTACATCAGGTGATCCCATTAGCGGCATTACTGGTTTTATTACTGATGTTTAGTGGCGACTTTGTTATGAGCATCTCTTTGCTTGCTGGTGGCTTGCTAGTTTCTGCACTGTTATTGGCGATTGGTCGACTGGTGATGAATGCCGGGCGCAGTGTTGGCACTAAAGCCGGTCAGTCATGGCATTTAGCGCTCGCTAACTTAAGACGCCGGGCGAATGAAAATAGCGTTCAGTTGGTGAGTTTTACCATAGCAATCAAACTTTTGCTGCTGATCACTGTGATGAAAACCTCGATTATTGAAGAGTGGCAGGCACAGTTCCCTGAAGATACGCCCAATCAGTATCTGGTCAATATTGCACCAGAACAAGTTGCGCCACTGCAAGCGTTTACCCAAGAGCACGATATTGTCCATCGTGGCTTTTATCCGGTGATCCGTGGCCGGTTAACCGCGATTAATGGTGAAAAAACTATTAGAGTAGAAGATGATAGAGACAGGGAAGAGGCCGATAATTTAGAAAACGCAGAGCATGAGCAAAAACAGCAAGGTCGCAAAGGCATGGGCAGAGAGCTCGGGCTAACCTGGCGCGATCAATTGCCTGAGCAAAATAAAATCATCGAAGGCCAGTGGTGGCAACAAGATGATAATACCCCGCAAGTCTCGGTAGAATCCGGTGTTGCAGAAAGGCTGGAGATTAAACTTGGTGATGAGCTGTCATTTAGGTTAGGTACGCGAGAATTTACCGTGCCGGTCACCAGTATCCGCGAGCTTAACTGGAAAACCCGCCAGCTCAATTTCATTATGATTTTTAATCAGGCGGTACTGGCAGGTTTTCCATCGACTTCTATCTCTGCTTGGAATGTCGCGCCCGAAAAGAAAGATGCGTTTTATGATTTGCTCGCCAAGTATCCAACGATTTCTATGATAGATTTTGACGCCATTATGAAGCAGCTTAATAAGATGATTGAGCAAGTGACTATTGCGATCGAACTTATTTTAGTGCTGGTAGTGTTGGCAGGCAGTTTAGTGTTAGTGGCTCAGGTGCAGGCGAGCATGGAAGAGCGCGAACGCGAACTGGCAATTTTAAGAACACTTGGTGCGCGAGGAGCATTATTGCGTAACAGTGTGTTATTTGAATTTGTCGCACTTGGCGCGATTGCCGGGTTAATGGCCAGCATTGGCATGGAAATTGGCGTTTATATCCTACAAACCCAAACCTTTGAAATGAGTGGCAGTTTTCACTTTAGTTATTGGCTGGTTGGCATTTTATCCGGCGCCGGTTTTGTCGGTTTGATCGGCATGTTAAGTTGCTGGCGTTTATTACATTTAACCAGTGTTACGTTGATCCGCAGAACTATGTAACATTAGCGAACCTTAGCACTAATTCGCGTATAGTATCTAACTAATGAAATCACAATAAAAAGAATTATGGCATTAAATCAACACACTACCGGAATTTTAAAGGCGTTGTTAGTCACCGCCGCCTTGTTTATTGTTTTTGCTGGCGTCAAAACCGCAACTAACATTATCGTGCCATTTTTATTGTCGATCTTTATCGCCATTATTTGTAACCCCTTAGTGGTTAAAATGGAAAATTATCGCTTGCCGAAAGGATTGGCTGTACTGGTGGTGATCGCGCTATTTGTGGTAATTGTGTTGTCACTTGCTGGTTTAGTTGGTAAATCGTTAGCTGAACTTTCTGCGCTAATGCCGCAATATCGCGAGCAATTAAAAGGTCAATTGTCCTGGGTGATAGAACAACTGGCACATTTCAATATCGTGCTGTCATCATCACTAATCACCGAGTATGTCGACCCTGCCGCAGCCATGGGGCTGGCAGCGGATATGTTAAGCGGTTTAGGCAATGTGATGGCAAATTTATTTTTGATCATCATTACCGTGATTTTTATGTTGTTTGAAGCGCCTGCATTGTCAAAAAAATTACATTTGGCATTAGACGATCCGCAAATGCGCATTAAACAAATCGACCGTTTTTTATCATCGGTTAATAATTATCTTGCGATAAAAACCTTGGTCAGTATTGCGACTGGCGCCTGTGTCTCGGTCATGTTGTGGCTGTTTGGCCTGGATTTTCCTCTGCTGTGGGGAGTGCTGGCTTTTCTACTCAATTATATTCCGAATATCGGCTCTATTATTGCGGCGGTGCCTGCGATGTCGTTAGCGATTTTGCAATTAGGCGCCGCAGAGGCTGGCTTTATCGGTATCGGTTATCTGGTGATCAATACTGTGATGGGTAATGTTGTTGAGCCGCGTTATTTAGGTCGAGGATTGGGATTATCGACCTTGGTGGTATTTTTGTCCTTAGTGTTTTGGGGCTGGCTGCTTGGTACTGTCGGCATGCTGCTATCAGTGCCGTTAACTATGGTGATCAAGATTGCGCTTGAAAGTTCGAAAGAAGGGCGCTGGGTTGCGGTAATGCTCGCTGGTGATGACTTGTCGGATTATCAGCAAAAGATAGCGCAAAAGGCGGAGTAGTAATGATTATTATCGCTTACATTATTTAACAATTATCCTTATTTTTCTTACCTCTTTTCCATTGTAAGTCTCTGGCGGTATTGGCTATTATGCCGCTACCTCTGTTTTTCGGTATTCCTGATGCATAAAGATTACCTTTTATTCTGTTTGTTATCTTTGCTTTGTTTGCCTACATTTGCCGGTCAGCATGACCAGCTGGCGGTTTTTGCAAAATATGAAGTTAATGGCGATGACTATATTAATGGTATTGGTAGCGAAATTTGGCTCACTGACAACTTATCAAACTTGGGATTAGCAGTGACCAGTAGCTTGGGTAAAGGGAAAGTGACGGATACTTATGGCTGGCAACAGGAATATATTAGCTGGGATTTTGGCCTTAAATATGGCTATTTTTCTGATGTTTTTGCTTATGTTGAAGTTGGTGTAGATGTCGGAGAATTGATATTACAAGATCGTGATGAGGACGAATACGATGATAGCTATTATGATGGTGAGCTGGTGATTGAAATAGCTGATGCCGTGTTGTTTGGTGAATCACGTAAACGTTATGATCAGGATAATGATGTCGATGCATACTTTGGCGCTGGCATAGGGATTAAGCAGCAGCATTTTGCGATAGAAGCGTTTAGCCGTTATCGTCAAATTGATGGGGAATACTGGAAAGCCGAGAATCAGGTATTTACCGGGGTTAAACTCACAGTATTTTTTTAATCTAGCCGATGAGTACACAATGACTATTGCTAAGGTGATTAGAGCAAGCATCACCAGCATGGATGCTGGTGTTGAGCTTCCACGGAAGGACTTGCAGCGTCTTGCTTGTTTACCTGGTAATAGTCATTAGAAACAGCTATTTCTTTTTTTAAGCCGTATTGCTTTTATTACCAACCTTAAATTGACCGTTTGCGGTAAATTGCACCACTTCATTACGTTTTTTTCCGATCAGCAGGCTGCCATCATCAAGAAACAGGAAGTTTTTCCAGTGCGCTTTAAAAGTTTTCCAACTAGTTTCAAGCACTTGTTTTCGATTAATACAATAATAGACCACAGTATTATCTTCCCATTGAATATGTTGGGCTATCATTGAGGGCAATTGCGCTTCATTACTTTCCCAGATACCTTGCCATTTGCCATTGTCACACCAGGTGTTTTTATCATAAGGCCAGTCGCCTGTTTTGAAAAAATCCGGGTGATCGGCAGTTTTACTGATAAAGCTATCCCATAGTACGCTAGCCCTTTGCTCTGCCATCACTTTAATTTGTGCCTTGTCGTTAGCTTCCAGCGGCATGCTTTTATGGTTAAAAACCCAGGCGTATTTAAAATTTTCTAAAGGAATATAATTCATTAATGTATAGCTTATTGGTAATTGGTTATTGCGAGTTAACTATTGCTAGTTGTATTGGTAGCAGCGCAAAGTGTGCGTCATTATATCAGGGGAAATATTTTTTGTGGGGGTATTTGTGCCGGTAAATAGAGATCACCGGCACCGTTAGATGACATTGATACCAAAAGAATTAAAGTGTCAGGCGTGTCTTATTGGCATCGATAATGTGCTGACCAATTCCTTTGACTTTTAATAAATCCTCTAAGGCATTGAAATTTCCGTGGGCTTCACGGTAACTGACGATTGCCTGTGCTCTTTTTTCGCCGACACCTTTTAGCAAGGACAGTGCTTTGCTGTCAGCTTGGTTGATATTTATCATACTGACTGCTGTACTGGCTGTCGCTACTTTGCTTGGGTCATTATCTAGAGCATGGCTGGTAATACTTAGGCTGGCTAATGCGAAAAATATCGCACGAATAATCATATTTTTCATGGTGAATATCCTTATTGGGTTGATTCCGTTTCCGGTGTTAATGTCGTGTTATTAACACTTTTAGGTTTAGAAAAAGATGTCGATTTTGTCAAATTAGCCGTTAATTGCCATGGAATAGGTCATTCGGTTCTAAGCGCGTCAATCGGTGTTAGTTTTGCGGCATTAAGCGCAGGGTAAACACCAGCGATCAGGCCAATAAGTGCAGAAAATATAACTGCGAGCACCAGTACCATTAAGTTAAGGCTAACAGGAACGCTGACTAACAATAGTTTGGCTATTACCAATAGTACAAAAACAATGAAATATCCGACAATACCGCTAAAAATTGCCAGCAATACCGCTTCTGCAAGAAATAGCTTGCGAATATCACTGGCGGAAAATCCAAGTGCTCGTAATAGGCCGATTTCACTGGTGCGCTCGGTAACGGTAATAGTCATAATCGTGGCAATGCCTACTGCACCGACAATTAATGAAATCAATCCTAAACCAGAGCCCGCGAGTTTAATTATAGTTAAGATGTTATCCAAGCTTTTGATCATGTCGTCCTGAGTGATCAGGGTAAAGTCTTCCATACCGTGGCGCTGAATAAGCTTAGTTTTAACCTGTTGGCTTATTTGCTCTGTCGTTATGCCTTGATGGTAGAATAAATCGAGCTCCATTAGGCTTTCTCGGTTAAATAACTGCATCGCTTTTGCGGCAGGAATGTAAATCATGTCGTCGAGATCTAAACCGATAAATTGGCCTTTTTCGGCTAATACTCCAACAATACGAAATCGCTGACCACCAATATAAACATTCTTGCCAACCGCGGCGGAGTTGCCAAATAACTCTTGTTTAAGTTTTGCGCCTAGTACAGCAAAACTTCGCGGCTTTTGCATGTCATCGCCAGGTAAAAACTTTCCCTGTGCCATGGTGAGTTGCCAGGCATCAATCGCTTTATCGTTAACCCCGGCAACATCCGTATAGCGACCTTTTTGTAAATATTTTATTTTTGCTGTGCCCATCAGAACGGGTACGGTATATTTGATTGCTTTTAGCTGACTTAAATATTCGCCATCGGCTAATGATAATGGCCGCACGGTGTTGAGTAGCCCCCCCATGCCAAAGGTTTCGGTTTTACCCGGTGTCACCGCAATAATATTACTGCCAAACTGGGTAAACTCCTGTAGCACGTAATTTCTCATGCTTTCGCCGATAGAGTTCATCAGTACGACGGCTGCCATACCGGTGGCAAAACCTGCGATGGTCAGCAGGGCGCGGAGTCTTTGTGACATCAGGGAAGTTTGAACCCAGGCCAATATATCGCGAAACAGCATGCTATCCCCCCCTTAACGCAATAACCGGATCTTGCTTTGCCGCCATAGAAGCCGGTAGCCAGGAAAACATTATGCCGATAGTTGCTGCGAGTACAGCACTTGCTATCGTCGCCCACCATGGAATACTCAGCGGAAATTCCGGCCAAATTTGCTGGGCGATAAAAACTAGACCGTAACCGATAGATAACCCGATAATGACTCCCAAGCTGACTAGCATCACGGATTCGGTGAGAAACAGCCGTCGTATTACACTTTTATTGGCACCGAGTGCTTTTAACAGGCCGATTTCACTTTTTCTGCGATTCACCGAGATATAACAGACATTCATGATCAAAAAACCGGCAACGATTAAGCTGATGGCGGCAATTGCGCCTATAGCGGCAGTAACTAAGGTGATGATATTGTTAAAAGAATTGAGCAGGGCGTTTTGACTAACCACAGTAATATCATCTTCGCCATCGTGGCGTTTAGCGATAATTTCACGGATTTTTTGTTCGGTATAATCTTCGCTGCCCGCTTGTTTTAACATTAATACAATGCGAAACAGGCTAGGGGCATTAAACAAACTTTCTGCCGAACGGATTGGAATGATCGCCATATCGCGCATATCAAGTCCCATGGATTCGCCGCGCTCTTCCAATATGCCGATCACCCGAAAACGCTGGCCGCCAATTTTCAGCCATTGTCCTAACGCCTGGTGGTTAGAAAATAGTTGTTGCTTAAGTTTATAACCTAAAATGCAGACCGGCGAAGCGCGGTCATTACTGTTTGCTGGCAGTATTTTTCCCTGCTGCAATTTTAGTTGCCTGACCTTAAAAAACTCTGCGGAACTGCCGATAGTGATCACTTCCCGGCTTAAGCTTTGGTAACTGACCAGGGCGGTACCGGCAATGATCGGCGCGGTAGCTTCGACGCTCGCGAGCTGGTTTAACGCATTGGCATCTTCTATGGTGAGATCTCTAGGCGAAGTGCCGTAAATAGGTACTGCACCTCCAGTAGTTTCCTTTTTGCCCGGCAATACCACCAGCATTTGATTACCAAGTGAGGAAAATTCTGATTCAATAAATAGGCGTGCACCTTCGCCCAAACTGGTTAACAGCAAGACAGAGGTAACGCCGATAGCGACTGCCAACAGCAATAACGCGGTTCTGATCTTATGGCGGATCAGCGCGATATAGCAAAATTGAAAATTATCCAGTAAGCGCATATTAGCCGCTCATTGAGTTGGTGGTTAACTGACTATCTTTAACAATTTGACCATCCACCATGGTCAGTTGCCTCGATGCCCGTTTACCTAAGGCTTTATCATGGGTAACAACAATTAAGGTGATACCTTGGTTATTTAAGCGCTCAAGCAACTCAATGACTTCAAAACCGGATGTCTGATCTAAATTGCCTGTTGGTTCATCGGCAAGCAATATACTGGGTGACATTGCTGTCGCTCGTGCGATCGCCACTCGTTGTAATTGACCGCCCGAAAGTTGTTTCGGCAGATGGTGGAGTCGTTGTTCAATCCCTAATTTTTGGAAAATCGGCGTGACGATTTCCTGTCGTTGTTTTAGTGATTTTCCTTCCAACATTAACGGCAAACTGGCGTTTTCGAATGCCGTTAGCCTAGGGATCAAATGAAAATTCTGGAAGATAAAACCGATATGTTGTCGCCTGAGTTTAGCACGCTGCTCTTCATCTAACCCTGCGGTTTCTTGTGATAATAATTGATAACTGCCTGAATCGATTTGATCCAGCATACCGATAATGTTGAGCAGGGTCGACTTGCCCGAACCGGATGGCCCCATAATGGAAAGATAATCACCTGGGGCTAGCGTTAAGTCAATATTATTAAGTACATGTAACGGCTGCTCGCCCATTAAATAGCTTTTATTGATTTGCCTAAGCTTAATTGCTATTTCATCCATGGTGACGCCCTAATTGTTATCTGTCGGTTTTTCGCTGACTGTCACTTGTGCACCCGGCATGACACCGGCTAAACCGATAGAAGCGACAACTTTATCTTGCGGGCTCAGCCCCTGAATAATTTCAGTATATTGCCAATTATTGAGTCCAACTTTTATCGGACGCTGCTCAATAACATTGTCGTGATTAACGATCAGTACATGATCGTTATTGAGGATCAGATCCGATGGCAGTCTGAGGACATCTTTTTTACTGGCGATAATTACTTCGATATCGGCGCTATATCCGGCGAGAAAATGTGGCGACTGATGATCAGTAATATCGACTTCTACGGTGACGGTACGCGCCTGTTTTTCATAATCTTGAATATAAGGGGCAATTCGTCTTAAGGTGCCATTAAAGCTTTGGCCGCGAAACGCATCCAGGGTGATTTTGACCGGTCGGTCAACGGTTAATTCAGCGGCATCTACCTCATCAATTGGCGCACTAATGTAGTGACAACTATCAGTTAATATATCGACTGCCGGCGGTGTTGGCACCCCAGGTGGTGACGGCGTGGTATATTCGCCAATTTCACCGGTGATTTCGGCAATAATACCGTCAAATGGTGCAATTAACTGAGTTTGCTCTAAATAGGCGTCAATGTTTTTTACTGCAGCTTGATTGGCTTGTAACTCAGCTTCAAAGGCAAGACAATTAGCCTTGGCTGCGTCGGCTTGTGCTTGCGCTTGTTCGAGGTTCTCTTCCGATGTCAATTTTTGTTTTAACAGGCTCGCCTGACGTTTAGCATCATTTTGCGCTTTATCGGCAAGAATGCACGCCTGATTTTTATGATTTTGACTGGCAGCGACTAAAGCAAGTAGTTGCTGCTTTTTCGTCTGCTTATCTTTGTGCCATAAAGATAATAATAGTTGCCCTTGGCTGACATGATCGCCTTCTTTGACCAATATTTGCTCAATTTGCCCGCCAATAGGTAGTGACATTTTTGCCCGCTGACATGCTGTGACTGTGCCAGCCCGAGTGTTGGCTATGGTTTGTTCAACCGTGCCACGGCTGGCATGAATGATTTGAATATCTAGGGTCGGTTTCTGAGTGAGCCAGTAATAAAGTGCGACCAACAACAGAACGAGTAGTAACCAGCGTAACCATTTCCACATAATGTTAATCCCATATTTTGTATAGAAAATATACCAGGGGCTGTTGAACTTTCAAGTTTGTTTTTGCAGCAGTTTGTTTGGTATTTATACAAGGCAGCGCTTGCGCCGTGTAGTTATTCTACTCAAGTCAAGCGATAACACAGTAGAAATGCCAAACAAACGCTGCCCGAAGAGTTCAACTAAACGCCTCCTGCTCTTTGTTACTTGAATTAACCATAGAATGACTATGCAAGAATCCAAGTGCCGTGATCAGAAGGCGTTTAATTTGAACAAAATTCAAACAGCAAAGAACAACAGCCCCTAGGAAAAATGGTCTTTGATAACAATGAGCTAGGTCATTTTTACTGCGATTAACTTCGCGACTCAATATATTGCTGATAATCCGGAATCGATTTTGGATAGCTGGCAGAAAACAGCGGTGAGGTAACGAGTAAGTCAGCGGTTGCGCGATTACAGGCGACCGGAATATTCCACACTGCCGCTAATCGTAGTAACGCTTTGA
>CAZUHQ010000099.1:11806-13775 GCA_964620605.1 uncultured Thalassotalea sp. | reverse complement strand
ATAGCCTCCTGCATCAAGGCAGCAATTTGCTTAAGCTGACTGGCGTTAGCTTCTGCCATCAGCTGACGCGACACCAATGCCGTTAAATTTGCTGCGAGATCATCCAATGGGATTTGCTGCTCTGGCTTTTCGGTTAACTTGATCTTCGCCTGCTCAGCGCCATTAACCAGACGATAACTCAATTTGTTTTGATACACCTGATGCAAGCGGCTTAATAATTCCGGCTGCTGAGCATCACGACACAGTTGCTGCAAATAACGGCCATTTTTCTCACTGTAAAATTCCGTTTGCTCATTAACATTATTAATCGCCACCGCCTGATAGAAACTGTTAACCGGCATCGGCTTGCCGGATTTTAGCAAGCTGTCGATACCAAGCTCTGGCATAATGCCTTTTAACGCCAGCTGAATATCAAAGTCGTTGCCACCGATACGCACCCCGCTATGCGCCAACAAACTGCTTTGACGATCCGCGCAGGTTAAATACTCAGGCCCCATCAAAAGCATAGAGCAGTCGGTAGTACCGCCACCAATATCCACTACCAGCACTTTTTGTTCTTCACTTAAAGTCGCTTCAAACTCAAAACCGGCGGCCACAGGTTCATATTGAAACTCAACCTGATTAAAACCGACGCGCTTGGCGGCATTGGTTATAACGGCTAATGCCTGACGGTTACTTTCATCCCCTTTTAACCCCTGAAAATTAATCGGCCTACCGATCACGGTTTGAGTAATTTCCCGCTGTAATTCTTGCTCTGCCAGGGTTTTGATATTGAGCATCATGGCGGCGACTATGTCCTCAAAAAGCTGAATTTGTAGCGGCAACAAACCACTGGTGCCAAGAAATGATTTCGGTGACTTGATGTAATAGCCTTCTTCCGGCTCGTCGAGATAATTGGCTAATGCCGCCTGACCAAACAGCAGATCCGTCGCAATACCATCCAGCGCCAGTTCACGCATTGCGCGCTGTGCCTGCTGCAAGGGCAACATCCGCCGCTTTTTAAAACTCGCCTGTTCAGCCGTAGAAAGTTGCTGATAAAGCCAATGAACAATGATCTCCCGGCTCGGCGCATATAAAGTCGAAGGAATAAAACGGCCGTGCCTGCCAAGCGATAATACTTGTGGTGCACCATTTTGCATCACACCAACCGCGCAGTTCGATGTACCGTAGTCAAAACCTATCATAATATTCCCCCCAGCCTGCATGTGCGCTTTTGTTCGCCCATGAACCCGCACTGTAGCGTACCTCCTGTACATAAAAAAGCCGCGTAGCATAGCGAGGATTATTAATCGTCGCAAGCAATAAAGTCATTCTCAATAACTGATCTTCTCAGCGGGTGATAGCCCATATTGTTGGCCAGCCCTACCAACAACAAGGCAATCGCAGACAAGATATTGAAGTTGAACTGCCGATAAGCGTGCATTTTGAACCAATAAATGCATGGAGTGATAAATTATGAGTGATGTATTATCGATGTTGTTGAATATGAAATAATTACACCAAGCAACAAAAAGCACTGCAACAGGAAAATGACGCGATACGGTGGCAACTCAGGCGCTTTGTTAAAAGCACTTGGTCTAAAGACTATTTACCTCAGGTTGGATTAAACGGTGATAGTCGCGATTGCTCCAGCCTGGCTTTTTAAGTATTCTGTCTTAGTTAAGATATTGGCGTTTAGCCGCTCTAAATACTGAACGTCTTGCAGTGAAAAGTCGGCCTCTTTTTTACATTCATTAAGCAATTTGTCGCTAGCAAGCTGTCCTATCACTTTATCCGCCAGGCTCACTAACAACCTGGAAACCAACTTTTTATCTAAACCACAAGTTTCGGCGAAGTCAGCTAACTGATAAGCGTGAATATCATTTGGCTCAAACTCATCTCCCATCGCCATAGCGAGTACATGCTTAAATTGTGGGAACATCGCAATGTTCACCAGGTCATACGCTGGAGTAAACTTACTGTTATTATT
>CAZUHQ010000099.1:0-11796 GCA_964620605.1 uncultured Thalassotalea sp. | reverse complement strand
ACTATCATAGTTGCTGATCATCAGGTTAAACAATTGCCAATGAATAAGCCATTGAGTGCTTTCAACCGGCGACGACATAGTCCGACAAAATTCAAATAACTTTGCCAAACTGGCACCGTCGCGTATATGCTTGACATCTCTACCATCGCCAAGATTTCGCTCGTATTTATGATCTATGGACAGGTTTAACGTTTGGCAACCATCAATAACGTGGCGTTTCATCACCTTATTAGCATTCGCTAAATATTTACGATCAAAGCGTTTAACAATGAGCGAAGGATGTTTGCCAAACCGTGTAAACTCGACCTCAGCGGTCGGTAAGCCAATTGCACTCGATAACTTCATACAAAAAAATTCATTCAGCACCAGATTCGGACAGTTTTTCTTCTCAAACTTTAAAATATGAGTAGAACATAACGTGCCATCACCGAAACCTATCTGACCTTGTTCATTGATAAAAACATTGAGTTTGTCCTGAACCCCGGCAACACTGAGACGAGGTTTATCGTCCCATATCAGTAGACCGGATTCTTCTTTATTATCGAGTCTTGCAATTAACTCTTCTTTTTCAAGTATTCTAAAAGACGGTTTAAGCCCTTTAGTCTTATGCTGTTGAGTTGAGAAAAAAGTGACAGCGCCTGCCAGGTCATTACCTATGGCACGAACTTGGGAGTAAACATTTTTTTCAGAAACGCCAAGATTTTCAGCCAGTAACTTTTTTGCTGCACCTTCAGGTAACGCATTGTCCAGATAGTTGTATGCAACTTCAGGTAAATGATAGTTGTTAAGAGGCAAGTGAGGTGAAATGGCAAAACCCTGTAATTGCCACTCAGGGGCATAACTCAGCTTCAATAAATTAGTGGTGTTATCTAATGACAATGTTCCAATGACATCACCGCCATAGTTTACCTCTAGTTGATAGGGGGAAGCTTTGGCCATCACTAAACCCACCCGTCATCAGCCGCTGATGAATTTGATGTTAGCGCAAGCTCCTTTGTTGTTAGTTTTACGCCTAAGCCATTTAACACTGAGAACACAGCAGACAAGGTGCAGTTTGCATTACCGTTTTCTATTCGTGACAACGTATTAATGCCAATGCCACAAAGTGCAGCACAGTCAGCCAGCTTAATACCTAGCTCCGTTCGTTTTGCTTTGATCAATTGTCCTAAAACATCTGCATTCTCTATAAATACAGTGCTAGGCATATCTGAAACCGTTACCTTCTTTGCCATCAATCACACCCTACCCAAGAATTAATCACCAGAATTAGTGATTATAGAAAGATTTTGACAAACTTCAAATATATTCACCAATAACGGTGAATATAAGACAAAAATGAAAATAAAGAGAAATAATCACCGATAATAGTGAATTATAATATCAGTGCTCTGCCAAGGCGCCATTTGTAGGGCGTTAAAAGTATGATGGATATACATAAAAATGATAAATAATAATTTTTATTGGCAAGATGAAATTAACGACTTTGCAAAAATCGTTAAAAACACTACTCAAAACTATCCCTGTTAACGTCATTCACATAGAATTAGGGCAAATTTGTAGAACAATAAAACCAAACACCACCAGCTATGAATATTAATAAAACTCAATTAATCCGGCTCGCGGGAGAAGGGGCATACCAAAGAGGCGTAACCGTCTATAAAAACGGAGTGGTTTTATCGATAAAAGAAAAAGCTGGATATATTTTTGCTCAAGTTGAAGGTAATGAAATTTATCAGGTAAAGCTTCAAATAACGGACAAGATGTTAGATGGCAGCTGTGATTGCCCGGCCTCTGAGAATTATGACTTTTGTAAGCACTGTGTCGCAACCGCTTTAGCCTATAAAGATAAGCAAGTTGAAGATGCTGAACTTAATAAAAATGAGCCGCTTGAGCGCATTACCGATCACATTAAGCAGTTACCAGAACAAGCAGCAAAAGACGCACTTATCCAACTGATAGCCGATGATGACTTATTGATTAATAAATGGCTGTTAATTGCGGATAACGCTTCAGGCACCATTGATATCAAACAGCTTAAAAAACAAATAACCAAAGCCTTGCCGTACCGCAGCCTATGGGAGTACAGCAAGGTTCGGGCATACTTTGCTAACGCTGAAGCTGTACTTGCTCCTATTTTCAATATTTTTGCTGAGCTTGAGGCTGAACAGGTATTTTCGCTTACACAATACATGTCACAGCGATTGAATAAGTTATTGGAACAACTGGATGATTCTGGAGGTTATCGCTTTGGCTTAGAAAGCCAGATAAACAATACGCTTACCAATACCTTTAAACAACTGCCATGGTCTGCAAATCAAAAAGCTCAATTTCTCTTACAGGCTCTAACCAACGAAGATTTCGATATGGTCTATCCTGAGATCCCAGGAGACTTTCTCGATAGCACAACACAAGATGTCAATAAAGTTTTCTACCAGGCAATACAAGAGCGATGGGATGCGTTGCCTGACCTGCACTATGGCGCAAGTTATCAAGAAAAATCATCTTACAACCGCTTGCTTTACGTATTATTACATCAGGCAGAAATGGAGCAAGATAGCGCCAAGAAAATAGCATTAAAAGCCAAGATCGCGACAGAAGTCCGTGACTTTATCGAACTTGCCGAGTTGAACCTGGCACAAAAACTTACAGCAGAGAATATTGCACAAGCGGGATCCTGGCTTACCAAAGCACAACAACATCAAGATAAGTTTCGCCATGCAACCGAAATCAAACGATTAAAAATCACCTTACTTGAGGTAAAAGAACAACCTCAAGACGCATTAGCATTGCAATGGCAAATATTTAGCAAAACAGAACAAATCAGTGATTATCAAAAACTACAAAGTTTAGCCGAGCAATCAGGCGTAGATAAAGCAGAGTGCTACCGACAAGCAGAGTCAGTATTAATTAAAAATATTGCTGATCAACAAAATAACCGTTGGCATACGCCAGGCTACAATCTGCTTGAGTTTTATCTTAAAAATGAAGAAATAGGCAAAGCCGCTGAATATGCGAAAAATAGCAAAGTTGATACCGGACAATTGCTGCAAATAGCACGCAAAACAATACAATTTGATACCGAATTAGCATTTGAATTTTATCAGCGCATAGCCATGTTTTATCCACAACAAACGAATAACACCGCATACCAGCAAACAATTGATGCGCTTATCGAATTAAGGCAGGGTCTAGCTGATCAAAATAATTGGCATGAAAGATTCGAAATGTTACTTGGTGAGATAAAACAAACCTATAAAGCTAAGCGAAACTTGATGAAGTTACTGGCACAAAATTTTGGCTGATTGGCTTCATCTATAACAAAAGTGCTTTTATTACTTACAGTTAAGAACGAAGCATAGTCCTATTCTAAAACAAAGAAGTGACTAAGCGCACTCCGTTACCACAGTAACGGCAAATACCGAGTGTAATACAATGGCATCACAATATTAGTTTGCTCTAATTTCGATGAGCCTTGTGTGCCGGTTAATTTAAAAGTTTTGCTCGGTGCGCATTTTTTTATGTAAGAAGCCAGCGACTTAGCGCGGGTTCGTTTGCCGCTTTTTACTTCTACCGGAACAATATTCCCCTCATCATTCGAGATAATAAATTCAACTTCTGCTCGTGCATCATTCCAAGAGTAGCCAGGGTCGATATCAATAGCAGTAAGCTCCTGTTGGACAAAGTTTTCAGCAATATAACCTTTGTATTCATAACCTTGCTGTTTGATTTCTTTGTAACTGCTGCCCAGCATATGGTTGAGCAAACCGACATCAAACAGAAATAGTTTCACCATATTCTCTTTTTTATAGGCGGCAAGCGGGGTTTTAGGCGTGCCTTCAACGGGGAAATTAGCCAGCGCCAAGCGACAAAATTTTAGCCAGTGAATGGCAGTTTCAAAATCACTGTAACGAGACTTACGAGCATGAACGTTTTTAAACTTAAAGCGTTTAACCGACTCATCCATTACCAAAGAAAGTTGCGCAGGAATGCTATTAAATACGGATTCAATGAGTGTTGCATCGGTCTTGCCGGCATATTTACCAAAATCACGTCGGTAACCTTCAATTAAGTCGTCTTGAATTGTAGTCACCTTCTCAACACGCTCTAAAATGCTTAGATCTTTACATTGATACCAGGTAGCAACCGCTTCCGGCATGCCGCCGGTAAAAAAGTAATCAGTCAGCTTATCCATCAATTTACTATGTGCTGCCGCCGAGTTCGATTGTGTGTCAAATGCCTTGATCAAGGTTGTTTCATGAGAAGCATAAATAAACTCCTGAAACGTCAATGGGCGTAAATTGTATTGTTCGACCTTGCCAACAGGAAAAGTATTAAGTAAACCGATATTTGAACCGCTTGCCGCAACAAAGCATGTAGGGGCTTTTTCTGCAAAATATTTAAGAGAGGTAACGGCACGTTCGCACTCACCAATTTCATCTAAGATCAGTAAATCAGTCTCAGGGTTAAACACCTTGTTGGTGACAAGTTCAATGTTCATCAATAACTCATCTGGCGAAAGAGCACCGTCAAACGCTTCTTTATAGGCAGGATTTTCCAGAAAGTCGATGCGCAGAGTATTTACAAAGGTTTTACCAAACAGCTCTTGCAGTAGGTAGGTTTTTCCCGTTTGGCGTGCACCATCAATCAATAAAGGCTTGCGCAAAGGCTGTTTTTTCCATGCCATCAATGAATTTAATAAGGTACGTTGCATCGTAATTTCTGCTAGCGAGGTTATTCAATAATAGACACTATAGCTCAAATCACATTTTTATGCGCATAAAAATGTAAAAACCTACACTTTTATGCGCATAAAAGTGTAGAGCATTTACTTATGCGCATATAAAAATGCCGCGATAAGGTGGCAACTAAGGCGCTTTGTTAAATTAATCCAAATATAGATTTCACTCTGCATTTTCACTGCATACGTATTCATCGCCAGCTGAGTATTTTTTATCCACAAACAGTGATACATCTTAATCGCTTACAATTATTTAACAGGTGATTAGTATGAAAATAACAAAAATAATACCTACCGCTGTTATCGCGCTTAGTGTAGCAATAACGACAAGTGCGAAAGCTGATGCTATCTTGCATGCCTTTAACTGGTCATATAATGAAGTAGCTGAAAAAGCAGAAGAAATTGCCAATTTAGGCTACAAAAAAGTGCTGGTATCACCGGCATATAAATCCACTGGCAGCCAATGGTGGGCGCGCTATCAACCACAAGACTATCGGGTAATAGATAACCCGCTAGGCAATACCACTGACTTTAAAGCAATGATCACCGCGTTGAAAAACCAGGGTGTCGAAGTTTATGCCGACATTGTGTTTAATCATATGGCAAATGAATCAGCGCAGCGCTCAGATTTAAACTACCCTGGCAGCACAGTGCTGGCAGCATACGCCGCAGATCCTGAAACGGCAAACAACACCTTATTTGGTGACGTCAGTGATAACTTCCTCGGTGCAGGTGATTTTCATCCTGCGGGTTGTATTACTGACTGGAGCAATCCGGGACATGTGCAATACTGGCGGTTATGCGGCGGTAATGGCGATACCGGCCTACCAGATTTAGAGCCAAATAACTGGGTGGTTAGCCAACAAAAAGCCTATTTAACCAAGCTAAAAGAATTTGGTGTTACCGGCTTTAGAGTAGATGCCGCCAAGCATATGTCGAATTATCACATTAATGCCGTATTCGATAACGACATTAAAAACGGCGTCAACGTATTTGGTGAAGTGATCACCACAGGCGGTGCCGGTTCAAATGAATATGACAGTTTTTTAGCGCCTTATCTCAATGATACCGGCCACAATGCCTATGACTTTCCACTGTTTAATTCAATGCGCTCAGCGTTCGGTTACGGCGGTTCAATGAACCTTTTGGTTAACCCTGCCGCTTACGGTCAGGCACTGGATGGTAATCGCGCCATTACCTTTAGTGTGACTCATGATATCCCACTTAACGATGGCTTTAGATACCAAATTTTAGATGCCACCGATGAATTTTTGGCAAATACCTATATTCTGGGCCGTGATGGCGGCTTGCCAATGATTTACTCAGACCACAATGAAAGCGGTGATAATCGCTGGCAGGACATGTACAAGCGTAACGACGTAGTAGCACAATTAAAATTCCATAACGCCACCCATGGCAGAGGTATGCAAGTGATTAGCTATAGCGACTGCCATATCCTGTTTAAACGTGATCATCTTGGCATCGTGGGTATTAATAAATGTTCGAGTGGCAAAGATGTTTGGGTTAATACCGCGACTGATAACCTTTGGTGGTATCGAAATTATGTCGACACCCTAAGCGGCGACACTCAATATATCACCACGCAATGGCATAAATTCTATCTGCCAGAGCGCGGCGCAAGAATGTGGTTAATGCAATAGTCGCTAGTCACGTGAAAAGAAAAGCTAGCAAACGTATTTAAACTAGAGACCTATTTGGCTCGAGTCAATCAATATAATTGCTAGCTTAATAACTATCCTATGTTCTAGATCTAAACACATAAAAATCAAAATATAGCTATAAAAAACCAATGAATTAAAATGTCTTTTACAGCAACTCTAACCAACATGTCATCAAACCTGTCGCCATAAACTTGTTATTATTTGTTTATAACTTTAGACACTGCTTAAAAAGTGAGTTAGCTTCATTAATATGCATTTTAATGTTAAACAATTGATCTCCATACAGCTTTATTACTCAATTAATTGACAAATTATCTGAATTATTGCACTTTGAATCAGTCATATACGCTGTTCGATAAGAATAGATTAAGCAATATAAAATGGAATTCTTGAGATGGAATTTACGAGCAATTTTGAGTTTTTAAAAAAGCATTATCAATGGCTATTTAAGTTAGCTGAATCTGCTGAACGAAATTACTCACCCGACCCAAATACATCTCTTATCAAAATGCGCCAATTGGGTGAGGCCATCGCTCAATCAATTGCTGCTCGAGTTGGTGTTGAATTTGGCAACAATGTAAAGCAAATTGATTTGCTTCGAGAGCTTGACTTCAAACTACGTCTAGATGAAAACGTTCGCGACGCATTCCACACAATCCGTAAACTTGGTAACACTGCAACTCATACGTTTGATAGCGCTAGCCACCGTGATGCTTTAAAAGCAATCATGGTTGGTCATGCATTATCAATGTGGTTTCACATTACCTTTGGCGGAAGTGCGGCCAAAGGTTTTAAACTTAAAAAGTTTATAAAACCACAAGACCCTTCAGAATATGTGCGTCAGTTAGAAGAGCAACTAGCAAGATTACATAGTGAATCACAAAGAACAGATGAGCGTTTAAAGACGGCAGAAGAACTAAGTCGAATAGAGACAGAAAAGGCAAAAGCTGAGCGTGAACGTGCTGAGAAGATGGCCTTAGACAGAGCTGTTTGGGAGCTGTTAGCTGAAGAGTATGAAGCGAAATTAGCCGAGTATCGAGCCAAAATGGATGCTGCTAACATTATGTATCTTCAGAAGTTCCAAGCTAAACCACAAGAAGAGCAAGCAGCTGAACTCAAGCGTATTGAAAAATCCCCGTTCGAGATGGATGAAGCTGAAACACGCGTTGTTATTGACCAACAACTCGTTGACGCTGGCTGGCAAGCTGACACGGAAAGCTTACGTCATTCAAAGGGCTCTCGACCTGAACCAGGAAAAAACAAAGCTATTGCCGAGTGGCCGACCAAATCAGGCCCTGCTGATTACGCTTTGTTCATTGGTATGACTTTGGTGGGCGTGATTGAAGCGAAAAAAACAGCCAAAAATGTTTATGCCGCTATTGACCAAGCCAAACGATATGCCAAGGGAATACATAACTTACCAGAAGGTGTTGAAGTCATTCAGCATGGCAAATACACGGCTCCGCTGACCTTTGCCACCAACGGCCGCGCCTATTTAAAGCAGCTAGAGCAAGAAAGCGGTATTTGGTTTTTAGACGTTCGAGATAACACCAATCGACGTAAAGCATTAAAGGGCTGGTATTCACCACAAGAAATTAAAAACTATCTTCGCCAAACACCACAACAAGCCAATGCAGAACTCGATCAAATGGGTTTTGATTATGAACTTAAGCTTCGTGATTATCAAAAACAAGCCATTTTAAGTGTCGAACAGGCTATTAAAAACGGCAAAGAACGTGCAATGGTTGCTATGGCAACGGGGACAGGTAAAACCAAAACCTGTATTGCATTGGTTTATCGATTACTTAAAGCTGAACGTTTCCGTCGCATTCTATTCTTAGTTGATCGTAGTGCATTGGGGGAACAAGCGACAACAGACTTTGGCGAAGTGCGCATGGAAAACCTCAATACGTTTGCCGACACCTTTGAAGTATTAGGGATAGAACAAGATAAACCACCAAAAGCTAATCCTGAAGAAGATACAAAAGTTCACGTTGCTACCGTGCAAGGGCTGGTTAAGCGCATTATGTACCCGTCAGACGATGGTGCTAAACCTGGGGTTGGTCAGTACGATTGTATCGTTGTTGATGAATGTCACCGTGGTTATTTACTTGATCGCGAACTAAGCGACACTGAAATCAAATTCCGTAACCAAAAAGATTACATGTCGAAGTATCGTGCGGTTATTGAATATTTCGACGCATTTAAAATAGGCTTAACGGCAACACCAGCGCTGCACACCAGTGAAATTTTTGGTGAGCCAGTTTTTACCTATACCTACACAGAAGCGGTTATCGACGGTCACTTAGTTGATCACCTTCCACCAACTCGTATTCATACCAAGCTAAATACCGAAGGCATTAAGTACGAAGTAAATGAAGAAGTGCAAGTTTACGATCCGCAAACGCAAGAAGTCGATCTTATCAATACCCCTGATGAACTCAACTTTGAAGTTGAGCAATTTAACCGTAAAGTCATTGCGCCAGAGTTTACTAAAGAAGTATGTCGCTGGTTAATTGAAAGCGATTCACTTAATCCATATTCACCAGAAAAGTCACTGATTTTCTGTGTAACCGACAAACACGCAGATGAAGTAGTCGAAGCACTCAAAGAAGCCTGCGAAACCTATCATGGTGAAGTGGATGACGACGCCATTCAAAAAATTACAGGCGCGTCAGATAAGCCGCTGGAAAAAATACGTCGCTATAAAAACGACAGACTACCTAACATAGCAATCACCGTTGATTTACTAACAACAGGTGTCGATGTGCCGTCTATTTGTAACCTTGTATTTCTGCGCCGTGTTAACAGCCGTATTCTATTTGAACAAATGCTTGGTCGCGCTACTAGGCGCTGTGACGAAATATCAAAAGAGCGTTTTCGTATTTACGATGCAGTAGATATCTACAAGCAGCTTGAAAAGGTCAACAGCATGAAGCCTGTTGTCACCAAAGTGGATATCACCTTTACTGAACTTGAAAACGAAATAACACAAAGCGCCGATCCTAAACTTCAGCAGTTAGCAAAAGATCAGTTTCTAGCAAAACTGCAAAGCAAAAAGAATTACCTATCGCCTAGTCAAAACTCAGACTTTGAGCGCATTGTTGGCAAAGAGCCAAAAGAATTCGCTCAAGAACTTAAAAACATGAAGCTATCACAAGTTGCCAACTGGTTTGTATGTCACCCGGGGCTTGGTGAATTGCTTGATATGAAAATATCTGGGCAAGGTGGCAATAATAAAATCGTCATTTCAACACATGGCGACGAAATTACTGGCACCTCGACGGGTTATGGCAGTGGACAAAAGCCTGAAGATTACCTATCTGCCTTTAATCAGTTTATCAATGCTAACAGTAACCGTATGGTAGCAATGCAAACCGTCATTCAACGCCCTTGGGAGCTTACTCGCGATAGCTTAAAAGAACTGGCGCTTGAACTAGAGAAAAACCAATTCCGTGAAGAAGATTTAAAAGTTGCATGGAAAGAGGTGAAAAACGAAGAAATTGCCGCCCGTATTATCGGTTTTATTCGCCAAGCTGCATTAGGTGAAGCGCTAATCCCTTACGAGCAACGCGTTGATAAAGCGCTTGAGACAATACTCGCTAGCCAAACATGGAAAACACCACAGCGCGAATGGCTTGAAACCATCGCAGGGCAAATTAAAGCCAACATAGTGGTGGATGAAAGTAACCTCAATCAAGGTATTTTCAAAAACATGGGCGGCATCAAGCGTGCCACCAAATTATTTGACCAACCCGTTACCGACATACTTAGTCAGTTTAATCGGGCTATTTGGTCAGACAGTGAACAACAGCAATCGGCATAATCTTATATACTGTCTCGAAGCAAAAAGCGTAAACAATATGCCGATACAAAATGCAGGAATTTTACCTGTTACAAAGAACTTATAAGTAGATATCAATGAGCACACAAGATTTAATCAACAAACTCTGGAACCTATGTAACCTGTTACGTGATGACGGTGTTACCTACCACGAGTACCTGAACGAGCTGACCTACCTTATCTTTTTAAAAATGGTCGAAGAAACAGGCCAAGATGAACTGATTCCAAAAGGTTACCGCTGGACAGATATTGAAAAATTCAATGCCGCTACCCGTTTAGAAGAATACAAAAAACTGCTTATTCACTTAGGCTCACACGGCTCATTAATTACTAAAGCAATTTTCGCTGATGCTGCTACCTGTATTCGTAAGCCTGCCACCCTAAACAAGCTGGTAACGGAAATCGACAACCTAGATTGGTACTCAGCCAAACACGAAGGGTTAGGCGACATGTACGAAGGCTTGTTAGAAATTAACGCCAGTGAGAAAAAATCAGGGGCAGGCCAATACTTTACCCCGCGAGTGCTGATTGAAATTATGGTTGAGCTGATGAAGCCAACGCTTGATGATGTCATTGTTGACCCAACCGCGGGTACTGGTGGTTTTTTGATTGCTGCCCACCATGAAATTGAAAAGAACAACGACATCAAACTACTCGACGAAGCCGCTTACGACAAATACCAGCACGGCACCTTCTTCGGTATGGAGCTAGTACCAGACACACGCCGTCTAGCCATGATGAACTTAATGCTGCACGATTTAGCGGTAGACGACACCAATGCTGGCGTATTATTTGGTGATACCTTATCAAACGAAGGCAAAGCCCTACCAAAAGCTAGTTTAATATTAGCTAACCCACCATTTGGCACTAAACAAGGTGGTGGTGTACCCACTCGTGATGATCTAGTCCACTACACCTCTAATAAGCAGTTAGCGTTTTTACATACCATGTACCACAGCATGTTAAAGCCTGGTGGCCGTGCTGCGGTAGTATTGCCAGATAACGTATTATTTGAAGGCTCAACAGGTCGTAAAATTCGTAACGACTTAATGGAAAAGTGCAACCTGCACACCATTTTAAGATTGCCAACAGGTATCTTTTACGCAGCAGGTGTGAAAACCAACGTACTGTTTTTTGAAAAACCTACCGACGTTCCTGGAAGTAAAAAGCCGAAAGACAAGGGCAACACTAAGAAAGTCTGGGTATATGATTTGCGTGCCAACATGCCACAATTTGGTAAACGTACAATTTTAACTAAAGCCCACTTTGAAGAATTTTATCAAGCCGTTGGTAGTAACTTAACCCAAGTAGACGAAGCCAAACGCCAAGCATTTATAGATAAGCACGACGTGCAGGACAGCACTAGTGTCGCAGGAGACAGGATGTCGGGAGCGACCAAAGGCGGCAGTGAAATTGGTGATGTTGATACTTGTCGCTTGCGTTGTTTCACTCGCGAAGAAATCACCGCAAAAGACGACTCTCTTGATCTCGCTTGGATTCGTGACGAAAGCATTGAAGATGCCGCCAATTTA
>CAZUHQ010000098.1:0-13804 GCA_964620605.1 uncultured Thalassotalea sp. | reverse complement strand
TGAGAAAGTTCATAGTTTGCCGCCCTGTTCGATAAAACGTGCCTGGTCTATCGGGACAAACTTGACGATATCGCCCACCGATATTTTTGGCATGAACTCATTATTTTTTGCCTGATACATGGCTAATGGCGTTTTACCGATAATATGCCAACCACCGGGGCTGTTACAGGGATAAATCGCGGTTTGTTGCTCGGCGATGGCGACTGAGCCTTTGGCCACCGTTAGCCTTGGTGTTTGCTTTCTCGGCAAAACCAGCGCTTTTGCTAGGCTGCCTAAATAACAAAATCCCGGAGTAAATCCCAGGGCATATGCTCGGTATATGCGCTGGCTGTGCAGCTCGATCACGCTGTTACAATCTAAGCCACTGGCGTTAGCGACATCAATAAGATCGAGCGCGACTTCATTGCCATAATAAACCGGAATTTCTATCGGCGCCTTGCTATTAGTTGGCGTTTTTTGTGCGTGTTGACTAGCATTAGCAACGGCTTGCCATAGCGCCTGAAGATGCTCGGTGAGAGATGCTGTGCTAATTCTGTCGAAGTAATAGTAAACCAGCAGCGAATTATAACTGATGACAGTTTCGAAGATATAACTGGCAAAATCCAGCTGCAATTGCTCTGCCAGATTAATGATTTGCTGATGTTGAATCGGGCAGATCTTCTCTGGCCAGGTGATCAGTAAACTGTTTTCGCTGGCAGGAAAAATACTGATCTCTTGCTCATTGCTGTCCATTGAGCCAGGCTCTTATCGCTTTTACCAGGTTAACTGCCTTAGCATTATCGCCATGAACACATAAAGTATCAACTTTCAGTGTTAGTTTTTCTTTGTTGATGGAACTGAGTTGCCCACTGTTAACTAATTCACTGACTCTCGATAGTACTTGCTGCTCTGTTGCTAATACCGAATTTGGCTGGGCTCTTGGTACCAGCAATCCATCGTCCTGATAAGCTCGATCGGCAAACGCTTCAAACCAGAGCTTGATATGATATTGCTTGGCAATTACCTGGTGTTTGGCATTATCAGGATGCGCCTGGATCATTAGTGGCAGTGAATTGTCGAGCTGAGCGATCGCCTGGCAGATAGTGCGTAATATTTCCGGGTCGGCCATCATGTCGTTATAAAGCGCGCCGTGAGGTTTAACATAGCTCACCTTGCTGCCCTGTACTTGGCAAATTGCCTGCAAGGCGCCGATTTGATAGTGCAGGCAGGCGATTAATTGCTGTTCACTTAGCTGCATTGACACTCGGCCAAAATTGGCTTTGTCAGGGTAGCCTGGATGAGCGCCGATAGTAACCTGATGTTTAATGGCGAGTGCAACCGTTGCCTGCATAATTTCCGGCGTTGAGGCGTGAAAACCACAAGCGATATTTGCCTGGTCGATATAGGGCATGATCAGTGCATCCTGATTATCCTTGCCCGTTAATTCTCCCAGGTCGCAATTAAGTTTCATTATCGCCACTCTATAGCCATTTTTCACTGATGCTAGTCGCTAGTGACTACTATATCGCTTTGTGGAATACAGCTACAGGCAAGAATATAGCCTTGCTCTTTTTCAAAGTCGGTTAAGCCGTCGCTGGCCAGTTGTTTGACTTCCCCGCTTTGCAGTTTCATTTTACAGCTGCCACACATACCGCCGCGACAGGAATAGGGCAGCACCAGGCCAGCGGCTTCCCCCTGATCTAAAATCGGTTCTTCGGTGTTGCCTTGATAGTAGGTATCCCAGGAGTCAAACAGGATATTGACCTTTTTCGGCTTGGCGGCTGGTGCTTTAAGCTCATCCGGTGTTTTGCGGATGCCGAAACTTTCAAAATGAAATTGCGACTCAGGCAGCCCTAATTCAAGCAATAAGGATTTGGCCTGCTCTTTAAATGGTAGAGGTCCACAAACCATGACTTCTCGGCTCAGCAGGTTTGGAATGTTACTGAGCATTTGCTTGGTTAATCGCCCCTGATAGTCAGTCCATTGCGGCGGTGCATTGCGAGTCAGGGTAAAGTCCAGTCGGCAATTGCCATGTTGGTGAGCTAAAGTGGTAATTTCGCTATAAGCGATTAAATCCTGCTCGCTGTGGGTGCTGTGAAAAAACGCCACATCATTATTAGTGCCGCTATCGACCAGCGCACGCAGCATCGACAGCATTGGGGTAATGCCGCTACCGGCCGAGAGCATTAACAGTTTTTCCGGATTTATTGCACTGAGATGAAACTGACCACGTGGTTGTTCGGCTTCTATTGTATCACCGACGTTAAAATGATCGTGCAGGTAATTGGATATCAGACCAGGCTGCTGGTTGTCATTAACCCGCTTGACGGTAATAGATAATAAATTCGGCCGGGTTGGGCTCGATGATAAGGTATAACTGCGTTTAACGATTTTACCATTGATATTTATTGATAATGGCAAATGTTGCCCGGCAATATAATTAACTAATTGATTATTTTCAGTTTTGAACCAAAAGGTTTTAACGTCATGGGTTTCATTGGTGATTTTAACGCATTGCAAGTTAAAGCTTGGTGTTTGTACTGTATTGGCGAAAGGCGTGCTAAAGCTCGATAATGAGCTAGCTTTTTGTTCGACACCGGCGTTATTGTTCATGCCGATAAATACTGACGGTGCTTGAGTTTCCAGCACTTCTATAGTGTCACCTTTTTTAATTTGCCCCTGATTGAGTGCGATCAGGTTTTGACCAAACATGACATCGCCTTTTTCAACCTGACGATATTGCTTTAAGGTTGCCAGCGGTTGCTGCTCGGGATGTTTTTTTCCGGTCACAGGGTTAACCGTGGTAAAGATACAACGGCTGCAAGCTTTGACTGCCTCAAAGACGACTTCACCGATGCGAATTTTCTTCCAGCCATCCTCGGCAAATGGCAAGGTATTACCCGCGACAATGTTTGGCCGAAATTGCGCCATAGTCACCGCATTATCGCCGAGGCGTTGATTTAACTCGTCCAATGACGCTTGAGAAATCAGTAATAATGGGTAAGCATCGGCAAAGCCCACTTGCTTATCGCTGTTTTTAACCGCTCGGGAAGACTTTTCACCAAAATAATAGAGCTGACAGTTTTTACCAAGGTATTTGCTAAACCATTGATCGTAATTATGATGACAATGTTGGCCTTTAATTAAGTCTTTCCATACCACTACATCAGAATAACTGTTGCTAAACTCGCTGTAATTTACCGTTAATGGCAGCATATTGGGTGCGGTTAATATCAAGCCTGTGGCGCTTATACTTGCCTGAATTAGGCATAAACGCGGCTCGGTGCGCGCGGTAATAAATTGACCCTTAGTGTTGGTGATGACAAAACGGCGATCAAAGTTTAAGCCCAAGTGATCGATCCAGGTATTTGATACTTCAATGCCGGCAGTGGATTTGATCGGATAAATATGAAGAGAAGAAATTACAGCTGGGGTCATTAAACGTCCTTTTGTTCAGGTTTTGCTGTCAACAGATAAAATAACTGGCTTTATCATGCCATTTTTATTGCTGTTAGGGTATATTGTCAGCAATTTTATCATAAGTAAAAAGATGTTATGCATATTCATATCTTAGGTATTTGTGGCACCTTTATGGGAGGAATTGCCGCCATTGCCAAGCAATTAGGCCATAGAGTATCTGGCTGCGACGCCAATGTGTATCCGCCAATGAGCACTCAGCTCGAACAGTTAGGCATAGAGCTTAAACAGGGCTATCTGGTTGAACATTTAACGGATGAACCAGATTTAGTGATTATCGGTAATGCGATGTCACGCGGTAATCCATTGGTTGAATACCTGCTTGAGCGTAACATCAATTATACTTCCGGTCCGCAATGGCTGTTGGAAAATGTGTTAAAAGACCGCTGGGTACTGGCGGTATCCGGTACCCATGGTAAAACCACCACCAGCTCGATGCTGACCTGGATTTTGGAATATGCCGATATGAAACCGGGTTTTCTTATTGGCGGCGTGCCACAAAATTTTGATTGTTCTGCTCGTTTAGGGGATGCGCCGTTTTTCGTTATCGAAGCGGATGAATACGATACCGCATTTTTTGATAAACGCTCCAAGTTTGTCCATTACCGGCCGCGTACTATAGTGATTAATAACCTTGAATTTGATCATGCCGATATTTTTAATGATATTAGCGATATTCAGCGCCAGTTTCATCATTTGGTGCGTATGGTGCCAGCTAATGGTTTGATTATTTACCCGCAAAGTGAGCAAGTGGTTACTGACACCTTAATGCAGGGCTGCTGGACGCCGGTTGAACAAAGCGTTGCTGATAAGCATAAGCAACATGGTTGGCACGCAGAAAAACTTACAGCAGATGGCAGTGAGTTTATCGTTAGTTTTAAAGGTGAAACGCAAGGCACAGTCAGCTGGAATTTAATCGGCGACTTTAATATCGATAACGCTTTGATGGCAATTGCTGCGGCGCGCCATGCTGGAGTACCGACGAAAGTGGCTATTGAAGCACTGGCGGAGTTTGTTAATACCAAGCGCCGGTTGGAGCTGCGCGGTGAAGTGAATAATATCCGGGTGTTTGATGATTTTGCTCATCATCCAACAGCTATCGCGAAGACTTTAGCAGGTATTAGAGCGAATGTTGGTAACGAAAAAAGAGTGATTGCGGTGTTGGAACCCAGGTCGAACACCATGAAATCTGGTATTCATAAAGACACCTTGGCTCAGTCATTAGAGCTTGCCGATCTGGTGTTTGTCTACCAGGGCGAGCAGGTGCAGTGGTCGGTTGATGCTCTGATTAACGATTGCCAGCAACCTTGTGTTGTTAGTGACACTGTGCCCGAATTTATCCTACAGATAGTCACAGCTGCACAGCCGCAAGATACTATAGTGGTGATGAGTAATGGCGGCTTTGGCGGCATTCATGAAAAGCTACTGGCTGAGTTAGCCAATCAAGCGACCGTTAATTAGGAAGGTAAGAATGAGTGAATTTAACGATAAAATTACCGTCGCCATAACCGGGGCATCGGGCTCCCTATACGCATTAAGGCTGATTGAATGCCTGGTAGCAGCGAATGTGCAAGTTTATCTGTTATGTTCGAGAGCTGCCCGTGTGGTGTTAGATACCGAAGTCGGTTTAAAATTGCCGAGCGCACCGGAAAAAATTTCGCAATTATTAATCGAAAAGTTTAGCGCCAAGCCTGAGCAGATCATTGCCTTTGGTAAGGAACAATGGTTTTCTCCGGTAGCCTCCGGCTCTGCGGCGCCGAAAAAAATGGTGGTTTGCCCCTGTTCAACCGGTACCTTAGCGGCTATCAGTCAGGGCATGAGCGATAACCTGATTGAACGGGCGGCCGATGTCGTTATTAAAGAGCGTGGTCAGTTAATTATGGTGCCAAGAGAAACGCCATTTTCAACGATACATTTACAAAATATGCTAACCCTGTCGCAGATGGGTGTAACGATAATGCCCGCGGCGCCAGGCTTTTATCATAATCCAGAGTCGATCAATGATCTGATAGATTTTATTGTTGGACGCTTGCTCGATCATTTAGGTATAGCGCAAGACATTATGCCGCGTTGGGGTTATACAAAATAGTATAAATTATCAGGGCAGTAGAAAACGGAAGGGTCTAAAGTTATTAGCCTTAGACCTTTCTTCTAACAAAACTGTTGACGACTCACCGAAGCTATAACTTCATATGCAAAATCGGAAATGGTTTTCCCATATCATCGAGCGGTGAACGTGAGATTACTTTAAAGCCTAAATACTGATAAAAACCAGCCGCTTGTAGGTTTTGCTCATTCACATCGACCTTAGTGACCTTAAGTTCTTTTATGGCGTATTGCATTAGCAATTTGCCTAAACCTTGGCCACGCGCTTCATTTAACACGAATAACATTTCTACTTTGTCTTGATGAACACCAAGAAACGCTTGTATCGCCCCCTGTTCGTTCTTCAAACATCTTAATGTTACCGCAGGAAACGCCTGCTCGATAATAATCGGTTTAAAAAACTCAATATCTTGTTCGGTAATAAAGCTATGAGTTGCTCGGACTGAATTTTCCCAAACGGCTAACAGTTCTGGATAGTCGCCGGGAAGCACATTTTCTACAATCATAAATTTCTCTTTTAAAAATTATTGTCGTTGCCATGTGCAGCCGCGAATGTGAATTTTAGCAAGTGGTGATATGAGTGTATAGCTGATAATAGAATGTAGATAAAAAAGTTTGCCATTGGAATATCTTTGCTTGCAATGTCGTTAATAAAGTGAACTTTTCTTTTAAGCAGCGCTCTATTTCGGTAATTATCTATTTAACATTAACAGTGGATATTGAGGATTTCAGGCAATAAAAAAGCCTTACCAAAGGTAAGGCCTGAAATGCTCGCTGTATGGTCTAGTTTTACTAGCTTCTTATTAATTTTGTTTTGTTATTATTATTGTTTTCCGTTAGCGCGGGACAATTTATAGCAAACGGATTTTCGCTATGCAACAACTTTATTAGAGCATTTATACCACGATTTTATTCGTATATTAGTTCAAAAAATAAACGTTATAAAATTGTTAAAACTAAGTACATGAAAGCTAAAGGTCTTCAGCGAATTCTTCGTTGATTGTATCTTTTATATTTTTGTAGATTTGACTTAGAACATAGATCAAAAAAATTGTCGGTGATAGAATGCCGCCACTCGATTTAATGGATAACTCTTAATGACTGAATTAAAAAACGACACTTATTTACGCGCTTTGTTACGTCAACCTGTAGATTATACCCCGGTGTGGATGATGAGACAGGCAGGGCGTTATTTACCTGAATACAAAGCAACGCGTAAAGATGCCGGCGATTTTATGTCGTTATGTCGTAATACTGAGTTAGCGACCGAAGTCACCATTCAGCCATTACGCCGCTTTCCATTAGATGCAGCAATATTATTCAGCGATATTTTAACGATTCCTGATGCCATGGGCTTAGGTTTGTATTTTGAAACCGGTGAAGGGCCTAAGTTTGAGCGCCCAATTAGCTGCAAAGCCGATGTTGATAAAATCGGCCTGCCAGATCCCGAAGGCGAATTGCAATATGTGATGAATGCGGTGCGTTCTATTCGCAAGGAATTAAAAGGGCAAGTGCCGTTGATTGGCTTTTCAGGTAGTCCGTGGACATTAGCTACTTATATGGTTGAAGGTGGTAGTTCTAAAGCCTTTACCAAGATCAAGAAAATGATGTACTCGGAGCCGCAAACGCTACACTTGCTGTTAGATAAGCTGGCGGACTCAGTCATTAGTTATTTAAATGCGCAAATTGCCGCTGGCGCACAGTCGGTGATGGTATTTGATACCTGGGGTGGGGTATTATCCCCTCGGGATTACAAAGATTTTTCTTTGCAATATATGGCAAGAATCGTCGATGGTCTAACCCGTGAAAATGACGGCTGCAAAGTACCGGTAACGCTATTCACTAAAAACGGTGGCATGTGGCTCGAAGCGATTGCGGATACTGGCTGTGATGGCGTTGGTTTAGACTGGACAATCGATATTGCTGATGCCAAAGCACGGGTTGGTGATAAAGTTGCATTGCAAGGCAATATGGATCCATCTATGTTATATGCGCCGGTTGAACGTATTGAGCAAGAAGTGGCGACCATCTTAAAAGGCTTTGGCAATGCTAATACCGGCCATGTCTTTAACTTAGGCCACGGTATTCACCCGGATGTTAATCCTGAGCATGCCGGCCATTTTATTGAAGCCGTGCATAGGTTAAGTAAGCAATATCATAAGTAAAATATTGCTGATACTTTGAGAAAGGAGCTGCTTAGCTCCTTTTTTAATGCCATTATGCTAATGATCAAAAATATAAGGAAGTAATATGGTGTTTAATAAGTGTTTAGCTTTGCTGGCGTTAGTGTTGATGCTGGGCTGTCAAAGCGAATCGGGTAATACGGCTAACAGCTCAGCGCAATCGCCAAATAAATTAGCAGCTATGCCTGACAACCAGAATAAAAAAGATCGCGTTCAAATAGCTAAAGATACCGAGCTAAGTGCTAATCGTTTTTCACAGCAAGTGACGGTTAAGTATGTTGAGCTTGAAGGTGGTTTTTATGCACTAGTTGACGATAACGGAAAAAAATATTTACCCCTTAACTTAGCTCAAGAGTATCGACAACCCGGGTTAAAGCTAAAAATTACAGCCCAGTTAGTACCGGATGTCATCACTATTTATCAGTGGGGAACGGCAATTAAAATTATTGATGTCGAAAGGCTATAGCGACGAATGCTGTCTAATTGCTGATAAAATAGCTCTTTTCTCAACAATTAGACATAAATAACTAAACCTCCTAAAACAAGCGATTTAATCCGTTTAATGCCGCAACCCTAAACGCTTCAGCCATGGTTGGGTAATTAAAGGTGGTTTCAACAAAATATTCGATAGTGTTGCCACCATTTTTTTGCTGCATAATCGCCTGACCGATATGAATAATTTCTGCGGCATTTTCACCGAAACAGTGAATGCCTAATATTTCCTTGGTTTCCCTGTGAAATAGTATTTTTAACGAGCCAACCAGGTTATTGGATATTTGTGCCCGAGCCAGGTGTTTAAATTGCGCACGGCCGACTTCATAAGGAATTTTTGCTTCCGTTAATTGTTGTTCGGTTTTACCAACCGAGCTGATCTCTGGAATGGTATAAATACCGGTAGGAATATCGACAATTAGCTTGGCCTTGCATTCGTTGTTAAGCATGGCACTGGCGCAAATCCTGCCTTGGTCAAAAGCAGCACTGGCTAGGCTTGGGTAACCGATAACATCACCAACTGCGTAGATATTCTCAACGTCTGTTTGGTAATGATTATTGACTTTTAACTGACCTCGACCATCGGCTTTAAGACCTGCGGCAGCAAGCTCAAGATCGGCGGTATTGCCGGTGCGACCATTTGCCCACAACAAGCAATCAGCCTTCATTTTCTTGCCTGATTCTAAGTTTACCACCACGTAACCATCTCTGGCGTCAACACTTGCAACCTGCTCGCCATGGCGGATCACCACACCATTATTCCATAAATGATAGCTCAGTGAGTCTGACATTTCATCGTCTAGGAAAGACAGTAGACGGTCGCGGGTGTTGATCAAATCGACCTTAACGCCAAGCCCTCTGAAAATAGACGCATATTCACTACCAATTACCCCAGCGCCATAGATGATAACGTGGCGTGGCGCATGACTCAGCTGCAAAATGCTGTCCGAGTCATAAACTCTGGGATGGTTAAAGTCGATATCTTCCGGGTGATAAGGGCGTGAACCGGTGGCGATAACAATTTGTTTTGCAGTTAGTTTTTCAATCGAACCGTCATGACGCAGAATTCTGATGGTGTGGGCGTCGACAAAAGAAGCTTCTCCGAGGTAATGTTCAACACGGTTGCGATTATAAAAGCCACTGCGTAAGTTTACCTGTTTGCGAATTACCGCCGACGCATGACTGAGAATATCTTGAAAGGTTAAGTGCTTGGCATCAGAGCCTGCGTTAAACAAAGGGTTGGAATTATATTCAATTAATCGACTGACCGATTGCCGTAATGCTTTTGAGGGAATGGTGCCCCAGTGGGTGCAACCACCGCCGACCTTATGATAGCGCTCGATAATCGCTACACGTTTATCTTGTTTGGCTAAATTCATCGCCGCGCCTTCACCACCTGGGCCTGTGCCTATGATGATAGCGTCAAAATCGTACTTTGGGTTATTACAGTTTGATGATGTTTGTTTAGCCAATGAAAAGTGCCTCAATTCCTACGTTAATGGTGAAAAATTTTAGCAGGAATTAAGGCAATGGTAACTAATTTATACCAATTAAATTATTGTTTATGCGAGTTTTTCAATAAAGAAATGCCAGTTGCGTTGTTGCTCGGCAAATCGCTGTTTTAGCTCTTGATATTGCGTCATCAGTTCTGAGCGTTCAACATCGGCAAGTAGTTGTGCCTTTTTATTGGCGATCAGGCTTTTTTTCACCGCATAGTACTCATTAAGTTTTACGATCAAAAGATCATATTCGTGTTGCAACTTAGCCAGTAATTGTTCGGCATTCGGGTGCGCCTGCAACTTTTGTTGGTTTTTTTTCAGTATCATGGACAACCGCGCCTTTTCAATTTTATCTTCCGGGCTGGTTCGTAACTTGGAGGTGAGACCTAAATAGTGACAACTTTTGATCAGCCATTTGGTTGGATCAAATTGCCACCAACGAATGCCGTTGCGGTAGTCGTTCTCAAAAATATGATGAAAGTTATGATAGCCTTCGCCAAAAGTTAATAGTGCTAAAAAGCCGTTATCACGGGCGGTATTTTTTTCGGTGTAGGTTTGTTTGCCCCAAATGTGAGCCAGTGAATTAATAAAAAAAGTGGTGTGGTGGCTTAGCACCAAACGCAATACCCCAACCAGTAATAAACTGCTGATAATGTCGCCATGCCACCAGCCAAAAGCTAAAGGGATGCCCAAGTTCAGGCTAACAGTAAGCAACAGGTAATGTTTGTGTTGCCACATCACGATAGCATCTTTTTGTAAATCTCTGACATTATCGTAATTAGTGTACCTGTGTGCCTGATATTCTCTTAACATCCAGCCGATATGGGAATACCAAAAACCTCGCTTGGCTGAATAAGGATCGACATCATTATTATCAACATGTTTATGATGAACACGGTGATCAGAACTCCAGTGCAGAATACTGTTTTGCAGGGCAAATGCGCCGCCTAATGCATAAATAATGCGTAATGACCAATGTGCCTGATAGGTTTTATGTGACCATAGACGATGGTAGCCAGCGGTGATCGACATCCCGCAATAGATAAAACAAAGAATTGCCATAGTGATTTCAGCGCTATCAAAACCATGGGTAATAGCTCGGTAAGGTACGGCGATGGCAGCAAATAAGAAAGTGATCAGAAAAACCATCACATTCAACCAAATTAGTCTGGGTTTGTTGTGTGACAAGGTTTTGATGAAAACCACACTACCTAGCAGAACGAGTATATATCGCCATAGATTGGAAAGAGATTTTTTCATTTTTTAAATTGATATTTCAGTGTACACTTGTGCGCTATTTTATTCATCGTACCAGTTGAGTCAAGTAAAATATAATAGTTTATTTGTTACACTTGTTTACCGGAATAACTTGAGGATGCGCTATGGCGCATACAAGCTGGACTGGCATTTAGTCGTTATTTCAGTATGATATAGCGATTAGAACATCGAACCTGTAATGGAATAAGTTAAATGGCTGGCATCAGAGCACAACAAAAAGAAAAAACTCGGCGACAATTAATTGATGCCGCACTTGGGCAACTAAGCAGTGAGCGTAGTTTTTCCAGCTTGAGCTTAAGAGAAGTGGCTAAAGAAGCCGGACTGGCGCCAACCTCGTTTTATCGTCATTTTTCTGATATGGATGAATTAGGTCTAACCTTGGTTGATGAGGCCGGCTTGACATTGCGACAATTAATGCGTCAGGCGCGTCAGCGCATCGAAAAAGGTGGCTCGGTAATTCAGATCTCAGTAAGAACCTTTATGGAGTTTATTGAAAATAATGGCAATATTTTTCGGTTGTTATTGCGCGAGCGCTCTGGAACTTCTTCGGCATTTCGGGCTGCGGTGAATCGTGAAATCAGTTATTTCACCTTAGAGTTGTGTGATTATTTACAACAGGCCAATAAACTGGATGCTGAAGTGGCATATTTACAGGCAAATGCTGCAGTAACCATAGTGTTTAGTGCTGGCTCTGATGCACTTGATGCTGATAAAAAAGAACGAGAACAGCTGGCATATCGCACCATTCAACAACTGCGCTTTATTGCCCGTGGTGCCATGGAGCTAGCGCAGCGTAGAGAAAGCAGTAAACTTTAGCGTTTTGTAAGAATGACCCCAGTTTCAATATGATGGGTATAAGGAAATTGATCAAATAACGCACTTTTTACTACTCGATGGCTCTTGGTCAATATTTTTAAATTTTCCTTTAACGTTTCAGGGTTACAAGAAATATAAATAATATCGTTAAAACGACTGACCAATTCCACACTGTCAGGATCTAAACCTGCGCGCGGCGGATCAACGAGTACTGTTTCATAGTCGTAGCTGGATAAATCGAAACCTTCCAACCGTCTGAATGTACGTTCTCCATTCATCGCCTGACTAAATTCTTCACTCGACATTCTAATGATATCTATATTGCTTATATTATTATTTGCGATATTAGTCTGTGCAGACTTTACTGAGGTTTTCGAGATTTCTGTGCCTAGCACGCGATTAAAGTTTTGCGCCAGGGCAATACTAAAATTACCATTACCGCAATAAAGTTCAACTAGATCGCCGCCTTTATTCTTCGTCGCTTGTTGTGCCCAAAGCAACATTTGCTCGTTTACTTTGGCATTTGGTTGGGTAAAGCTATTTTCCACTTGTTGATAGCTAAACTCTTTGTTGCCGATTGTTAGCCGCTCGGTAACAAAATCTTGCTCAATGATCAGTTTCTGCTTTTTCGCACGGCCAATAATATTGATTGGGCAGGTCGCCGAGAGCTGAGCTTTTAGCTGATGTGCTTGTTGTTGCCAGTTTTCATCAAGCTGTCTATGGTAAAGCAGGCTGATCACAGCCTCACCGCTTAAGGTCGTAAGAAAATCAACCTGGAATAATTTTTCTCTTAACACTTTATTGTCACGAACATTAGCTAATAAAGCTGTCATCAGCTCGTTGACTAACAGACTAGCTACCGGAAAATGTGCTACTCTATATTTTTGCTTAGTCTCTGAATTAAACATTATATAGTAAATATCATCGCCATCGTGCCAAATGCGAAACTCAGCGCGTTGACGATAATTTAAAGGCTCTGAACGATATAGTTCAAAATCAGTTATATCAAGATCGGAAAATAATGCTGTCATATCTTGCTGCTTAGTAGCCAGCTGCTGTTCGTAATGCTTTGGATTGATATGACTAAACATAAAATGAACCTTAATAAAAGAAATGCTAAATAGGAAAGGGCGCAGATTCTATCTATCACCACAATTTTAATCTAGTGCTATTTTAGAATAACTTGGGTTAGTTGTCTTATATTGTGCGTGATACCAGGGCTAGCTTAATGCTATAAATAAAAAAACCGCATTACTGCGGTTTTAATTCGTTGTAAAGACAAAGTGCTATTCGTCGTCTGATTTCTCAGGCCGCTCTTTAGCTTCACGAACCTTTAACGTTCTTTGCTGAAATTCTGAGTCGTTTAATTTTTTAATGGCGCCGTCTGCATCAGAAGCTGACATTTCAACAAAACCAAAACCGCGGCGTTTGCCGGTATGTTTATCTTTCATTAAGCGAACAGAGTGAACATTGCCATGCTCAGCGAATAATGCTCGTACTGCACCTTCATTTGCTCGGTAAGGTAAATTACCGACATAAAGGGTTTTGACTTCAGTATCGCCATTAGCACTTGCATCAGCATTATCAAATAATGCAGGAATAAGTGCTGCAACAAGCATTAGCACAGCAACAAGTGCTGGCGACAGTTCAATAGAGCCAGCAATAAAAAAACCTATGACTGCAAGAATAAGCGCAATTATTATTGTTATACCTTGGGGAAATTTCATATATGAATACCTAAATTTATTATTTAATAAGCATTTAATAGCAATTCTATGTTACCCAGCTTTTTATATAGTGCAACACATATAAGTGCAAAATTTATTCAGGCGAGTAAAAATCAAGATAATTTAGCGATGAAAGTGAATAATTGTACGCTTTTAGTAGGTAAATCGCCCGAACTGATTAAATTATCTTCGAACAGTAAAAAAGATCAAAAAAGTAGTTGATCAACTCAGAAAAATCCCTAAAATG
>CAZUHQ010000097.1:5153-13806 GCA_964620605.1 uncultured Thalassotalea sp. | reverse complement strand
ATGCAGGCGTTTATCACCTTGAGTATATTCCGCCATAGTTTGCAGTGAATCTTCCGAAGAAATTTCACCTAAAGTGACCACGCCTGGATATTGATCCATCAAGCTGCGGATCTCTTCCATAAAGCCGATATTTTCCGGCTGGGTGTTATTAAAATAATGATACTGGAAGGCATAAGGGTTATCTTCACTAAAGCCGCGTCCTTGGCGATCTTGTGGCGCTTTCGCTGGATTATCACGTAGCAATTTATCGTGGAAGCAGAAATTAATCGCATCTAAACGGAAACCGTCAACGCCTTTGTCTAACCAGAATTTCACATTGTCCAGTACCGCTTTACGAACTTCTGGATTATGGAAATTCAAGTCAGGCTGAGAAGTTAAGAAATTGTGTAAGTAATATTGCTGGCGGCGTGGCTCCCATTGCCAGGCACAACCACCAAAAATCGATAACCAGTTATTCGGCGGGGTACCGTCTTCATTGGCATCCGCCCAAACATACCAGTCAGCCTTGGCATTGGTTTTATCCTGACGGCTTTCAATAAACCAGGCATGTTGATCGGACGTATGGCTTAATACCTGATCAATGACCACTTTTAAGTCAAGAGATTTGGATTTGCTCATCAAAGCATCAAAATCTTCCATAGTGCCGAACATGGGATCTATCTCACGATAATCACTGATGTCGTAACCAAAATCTTTCATTGGCGACTTAAAAAATGGCGAAATCCAGATAGCATCAACGCCTAAACTTTTAACATAATCAAGCTTAGTAATAATGCCCGCTAAGTCACCAATACCATCGTTATTGGCATCCATAAAACTGCGAGGATAAATTTGATAAATAACGGCGCCACGCCACCAAGGTTGAATTTCCATAACCGTCCAATTCTTTATTATTAGTGTCACCGGCACCGGAGTAATAAATCCATTACCAGCAAATTACAACGTCACTAAGCATAAGTAGCCCCCATAATTAGTGCAATGACCCTGCATACGTATGCATGATAAAAAAAGCACTGAATTGCTATGCATACGTATGTAATATTTATACTTAAACTCAAGATATTTGTACTATCGAATCAAGACTCAGATCACAGTGATAGCCATATGAAACAAACGGTTAAACAAGTTTTTAAACGACATTCGTTATTTACAGTTACTATGTTCACGGCGGTAATGACTTGCACGGCAGGCTGCGACCAACAAATTGAGAAGTCAGCTCATCAAGTCGAGCAAAGCATAGCTCAGCCAGAGCTACAACAGATGAAAACAGTTACTGCGGCTAAATTAGCGCCTTATAACAAACGCTCAATTAAAGATGAAGTGTTTTATTTTGTCCTGCCGGACAGATTCAATAATGGCGATACGAATAACGATCAGGGCGATATCAATACAGCTATTTCTTACGGCGGCTTTAATCCCCAAAATGCCATGGCGTATCATGGCGGCGATTTAAAAGGTTTAACTGATAAACTCGATTACATCGAACAGCTTGGAGCAACCAGCATCTGGTTAACACCTATATTACGGAATCAGGCGGTGCAAGGAGATATTTCCGGCTATCACGGTTACTGGGTATTGGATTTTACCGAAATCGATCCACATTTAGGCTCAAACGACGATCTTAAAGAACTGATTGTTCAAGCCCATCAGCGCAACATCAAGATCTTTTTCGACATCATCACCAACCACACCGCCGATGTGGTGAAATATAAAGAATGCCATGGCGAAGATGGTTCAGGCTGGTCGGAAAGCGGCGAAGCCTGCCCTTATATCTCTTTAGCAGAAATGGCTCAAGGCAAAAAATATCACACGGTGATCCAACAGGGCAATGAACACTTAAAAAAACCAAGCTGGCTTAACGACCCCATGCATTATCACAACCAGGGGGATTCCACCTTTGAAGGAGAAAACTCACTTAACGGGGACTTCTTTGGCTTAGATGATTTAAATACCGAATCACCGGCGGTAGTTAACGGCATGATAGATATTTATAAAAATATCATTTCAGAGTTTAAACCGGACGGCTTTCGCATCGACACCGTTAAGCACGTTAATATTGAGTTTTGGCAGCAATTTATCCCCGCGTTAAAAGCCCACGCCACAGAGCAAGGCATAGATAACTTTTTTATGTTTGGTGAAGTCTACAGTGGCGATCCACAAGAGCTGAGTAAATTTACCACGACAGGGAAATTACCCTCGGTACTCGACTTTGGCCTGCAATCGGCGCTTTATCAAACCTTAATTGAAGAAAAACCGAGTAGCGTATTTGCGAATTTATTCGCCCAGGACTCGCTTTATCCAGATGCCAATCAGTTACTTAACTTTACCGGCAATCATGACATGGGCCGTTTTGCCTATTTGCTTAAACGTAGCGGTCAATTTAGCACAGCAGAGATTATTCAGCGGGTAAAACTGGCCAGCGCCATCAACTTTTTTGTCCGCGGCATACCGGTCATTTACTATGGTGACGAGCAGGGCTTTATCGGTAATGGCGACAACCATAATGCCCGCCAAGACATGATGCCATCAAAAGTTACCTCATATAATCAACAGCCTTTATTACTGACAAAAGCAACAACCGCTGACAGCAACTTTGATCAGCAGCACCCGCTGTATCAATACCACAGCGAATTAGCAAGTGTTTACCATCAACATCCAACATTGAAACATGGTAAGCAGCAATTACTTTTTAGCAGCGAAAATTCAGGCTTAGTGGTACTGAAAAAAAGCGATCAACAAGGCAGTTATTTAATTGCCTTTAACACCGCCAATGAAGCGAAAAGTACAAAGCTTGCCTTGAACAAAAATTATCAGTTGCTTTATCAAGTAACAGCTAATGAAGCAGCCTCTGCGACATTACAAAATAAGAGTGAGCTAAACTTACCACCTTTATCGTTAACGATATTTAAGATGAAATAATGAGTTATTGAGGCAATCTACCTCCGCTATAAAATAATCCGTTGAAGTAAGAGCCAAAACCATGCTTTTGGTTCTTACTAATTCCTTAAAACAAAAGTATTGTTTTCAACAATCATAATTCATCTCATTCTAGACGATATAAATACCAAAATAACCAATTGATATTATTAATAATTAAATAAATGTAACTAAACATTACCTATGGTAAAAATTAATGTCGTTGAATACGTATGCAGCCTATGTGAATTGCTATTTGATTTTTTTATAGTCTAAATGTGCCGTTTTTCTATGCGGTAACAATAACTATAAAACCGCTATGAAAATTGCGGAGGGGAGATCAAATGAAGAACTTTAGGTTCAGCCAAGTTGCGATGGCTTTGCTTTCCGTAGGGCTGGCAAATGTTGCCTATGGACAAGAAGCCGCAACAGCTCAACAAGCTGCTGCTGAAAAAGCAACTGATAATGAAGAAGTTGAAGTGATAGAAATCACCGGCTTTAGACGCTCATTAATAGATTCAATTAACCAAAAACGCTTTGCCGATACCGTATCAGAGCAGCTAAGTGCTGATGACTTAGGGGCGCTACCTGATGTGTCAATGGCAGATGCATTAACGCGCTTACCGGGTATATCTGCCGTTCGTACCGGTGGTCAAGCTGCTGAAATTAATATTCGCGGCATGTCTGGTGGCTTTATTTCAACAACGTTAAATGGCCGTGAACAAGTATCTACCAGTGGCCAGCGCAGCGTTGAATTTGATCAATACCCTTCTGAATTAATCTCAAATGCTGCAGTATATAAATCACCTAAAGTGTCGATGATTGAAGGCGGAGTAGCAGGCTCTGTCGAGATGACGACAGCTAGTCCACTTAAAAATGAAGAGGTCCACACGCTCACTGTTAATGCACGTGGTATGTATAACGATTTGGCGAGCGATATTCATGATGCAACTTCAAGTGGGCACCGTTTAAGTCTGTCTTATCAAGGTAAATACCTTGAAGATACTTTGGGCTTCGCATTAGGTGTTGCACGTTTATTTCAACCTAGCGCTACTCAACAATTCATTGGTCTTGCTTATAATAAATCTCGCGATGTTGATAATTTGGCCGACGATACTAATGGCCCTGCTAATTGTCCAGAATGTGAATACGTCAGTGAAGGTTTTGAGTTGCAACATAAAGGTGGTGAAGAAACCAGAGATGGCTTTTTAACGACCATAGAATGGCAACCAACGGATAATTTTAATCTTAAATTTGATGGCTTTTATTCTAAGTTTGACTCGGAAGAGTTTGCCCGCGGTTATCGGGTGAAGTTAGAAGGGGGGCAGGCAGCAATCAGTAACCCAGTTTATCATGGTAACTCGATTATTGGCGGGTCTTTTAATCGAACATCCAATAGCGCCACACGCATTGAAGTAGTGAATGACGATAATACTGATCACGATAAAGTGAAAAGTTTAGGGTTAAATGCCGACTGGGACGTAACAGAGCGACTTAATGTCAATGTCGACTTATCATATTCATCAGCTGAAAGTAACTTCAGGAATGGCTTGATCTGGTCATTGGTGTCAACTGATGCTAATGCTGAAACACCAGAGTTTGATAACAACGTTGCTATTAACTATGGGTTAAATGGTTTGAATTTACCTGATGTTGGTTTTAATCAGGCAGATGCGTTAACTGATTTGAACAGAGTAATGGTGAGTAAATATGGCATATACCCATATGAAAACAAGGATGAAGTGGCGGCTGCACGCGTTGACTTTAGTTATCAGTTAGACAATCAGTACTTCTCTTCAGTGGAGTTTGGTGCTCGCTATTCTGAGCGTGAATATACTAATAAACGCTCGGTGTTTGAATACGGTAGTGATAGTACGCTTAATTCACCAGAAGCCCCGCTAAAAATCACTTCTGATATGGCGACTGTGGTTAATTGGTCAGGAGACTTTTCGTATTTTCCTAGCTATTTGGCACTTGATCAAGATGCCGTACTCAATGCATGGTTTTCCAATGGAGTGCCCCAACCTGTACAAACCTGGGGGCTGTCAGGCACAGCTGTTAATGGCGAAAATCCGTATACATCAAACTACGATTGGACAATGAAAGAAAGCGGTACCGTTTTTGAAGATATCTTAGCGGTATATTTTATGGCTAACATTGATACCGAACTAGCTGGTGTACCGGTAACGGGTAACATTGGAGTTCGCATGGTAGATACTAAGCAGGCCGCTACTTCATTGCAAAATGTTGGTGGTGATATTAGCCGTGGCGCGCAGTATATAACTGATGAAGTTGGCTTGGTAAATGATTTGTATTTTCCAACTAAAATCTCTAATGATTACATCGATTATCTGCCGCAAATGAACCTGAATTTTAGCTTAAATGAGAATGATCAAATTCGTTTTGCCGCAGCTAAAGTGATGAGTCGTCCAAATATTGATCGCTTAGCGTCAAACACTAGCTTTAACTTAAGCAAGGTTTCAACGCAGGCTGAAAGCTATTTTCTACTTAGTGGTCAATCGAAAAATAGTCCGCATTTAAAGCCTTTTTATGCCACTCAGTATGATCTGTCATATGAACAGTACTTTAATGAAGGAGACGGTTCATTTATTGCTGCCATTTTTTATAAAGACATTGAGTCAGCAGGGATCATTACGCAAACTATTTCTGAATATGATTTTTCAGCCAATGGCTTAGCGGTACCATCGAAAATAGTCGACCCTGTCAGTGGCGTGCCATTAAATGTTCGCAACGGCAACTATGAAACGGCCTTTAACGATGAAAAAGGTGGTTACATTCGAGGGGCTGAGCTGACTTATACGCAAATATTTTCCTTCTTACCTGAATTTTGGTCTGGGCTGGGCTTACAGGCGAGTTATTCATATACAGAGAGCCAAATTTCACAGATATCTAAACTGGGCCTGCAAGACTTACCGATATCTTTACCTGGTTTATCGAAAAATGCCTTCCAAGCAACAGTTTTTTGGGAGTATCAAGCTTTTGAAACTCGAGCTAGCGTTCGTTATCGCGATAAGTTTGTATCTGAGCAAGTAGCCGTTGATGCGCAAACAGTGAATTATGACGGTGAAATGGTCGTAGATTATCAAGCGTCATACCAAATCAATGATAATTTTAATATGGTATTTCAAATCAATAACTTAACTGACGAACCAACCAAGAGCTATTTTGGTGTTGAAGCACAAACAGGCACAATCCAATACTTTGGTCGCCAGTTCTTTTTAGGTATGACTTATTCGCTTTAAGCGCCGATAAATGGAGTAAATATTATGTTATATAAACACTCAATGTTACGGCTGCTGGCTATAACATTATTTTCTTTGGTCTTATCCGCATGTGGTGGATCAGACTCTACTGAACCGGGTAAGGTTTTACTGACCTGTGATGTACCTATGGTACCTAATGCTGCTGGCACAAGCTGTGTAGCGCCAGAGCCTATTCAATGTCCACCACCAACGGTGCCTGATGCCTTAAATGAATCATGCGTGGTTGGTGTTGATCCAAATGCACCTGCACCGGTATTTTTCCCTGCCGATAATCAAGCAGTATTGTATTACAACCGTGCAGATGGCGCTTATGATGATTATAAACTACACAACTGGAATAACTCAGACTGTAATGCCTATGCCGATGATTCCTTGGCAGCTGGTTGGGATAATGGCTTGCCTCATACAGGAGTCGACCCTAATTACGGTGCCTACTGGGTTTTAAACCTGATAGAAGACTTCGGTGAGTGTGGTAATTTTATTATTCACAAAGGCACCGATGACGCCGGTAAAGAATTTGGTGGTGGTGACTGGAAAATGCCACTAAAACAAGATGATCAAACTTATCAACGGATGAATTTCACCTTTTCTGGTGTACCTTCAATCTTTGAATACCCGGTTGTGAGTTTAGGTGAACAGCCACTGAAAATTGATGGTATTGCTGCGCACTGGATAGACGCTAACACCTTTGTTTGGGATGTAGATCTTAATCAAGTCGCGAATGTAAAACTGCATTATGCCATGGACGCCGGTATCGAAGCTAACGATAACGATCAGTTAAATGGCACCGCGGTTGAGTTAATGTTAACTGAGTTAACTGACGAACAAAAAGCGGCTGCACCACAGGTTTCGGGCTGGCCAGCATTTAGTGGCGACTGGACGATCGATGAAGCCAAATCCATGTTAAAAGCTCAGCTAGTAATAGCAGGCTATAACAGTGACGGCGAGACCATAGCAGCAACTTATGTGCAAGCAGATAAGGTATTGGATGCCATTTATACCGCCAATGATATGGACGCCGATGAAGCTAGCCTAGGAGTACAATACTCAGCAGATGGAATATCTGTATCAGTTTGGGCGCCAACCGCTCAACAAGTCACGTTAAAACTCTATGACAATGCAAAAAATGAAACCGCTAGCCATGCGATGACCGAAGATGCTACAACCGGTATCTGGTCATATCAAGGTGACAGCAACTTAGACAGAGCCTTCTATCGCTTTGAAGTCAAAGTTTATCATTATCAAAACTCTGCTATTGAAACCTTATTGGTCACCGACCCTTACTCGGTGGGTTTATCCACCAATGGCGAATATTCACAATTTGTTAATTTAGCTGATGCCGAGTTAATGCCAGCAGGTTGGGATGGCCATACAGTACCGGCAGCGGGTAATTATGAAGATGCGGCAATTTATGAAGCTCATATTCGCGACTTTAGTGCCCGTGATGAAAGCACCAGTGCAGCAAACCGCGGCAAATATTTAGCCTTTACCGAAACCGATAGCCTGCCGATGCAACATTTACAAAAGCTTGCAGATAACGGATTAACTTATTTTCATATGCTACCGGCAAACGATATTGCCTCGATTAACGAAGATGCCGACACTATCGTCGACCTTAGCGATACCGTTGCTGATTTATGTGCAATCAATAGCGATGCACCGGTATGTGGCGTAGAAAATGACAGCGCCACGCTACAATCGGTATTGGAAAGTTATTCGCCATTTAGCAACGATGCAGCGAATTTAGTTAATGCGATGCGCAATAGTGACAGCTTTAACTGGGGTTATGATCCAAAACACTTTAATGTGCCAGATGGTATTTATGCCTCAAACCCTGACGGCGTTGCCCGTATTATTGAAATGCGCTCGATGATCCAGTCATTACATGAAATGGGATTACGGGTAGTACTCGACGTTGTTTACAACCACACCAATGCAGCAGGCCTTTGGGACAACTCGGTATTCGATAAAATTGTCCCCGGTTATTACCACAGCCGTAACTTAACATCTGGCGCTGTCATTCAAGATACCTGTTGTAACGATACCGCACTTGAACATCGGATGATGGACAAGTTTATGGTGGACTCATTAACGCTATGGGCTGAGCACTACAAAATGGACGGTTTCCGTTTTGATATTATGAGCCATGGTTCAAAAGCGCAGATGTTGGCGGCACGTCAAGCGGTACAACTAATTGATGAAGACAACCACTTCTATGGCGAAGGTTGGAGTAGAAACAATCGCGGATTTGAGCACGCCGACCAAGGCAATATGGCCGGTAGTGAAATTGCGACCTTTAACGATAGGTTACGTGATGCCATTCGCTCGGCTAACTTCTTTAAATCGGATGCAGACTCAGCCTATGACGCTGCTGACAAAATTAAATTTGGTATGGCAGGCACACTCGCTGACTATGTATTAAAAAGTAATAAAGGCACTGATACCTCAGGCGC
>CAZUHQ010000097.1:0-5143 GCA_964620605.1 uncultured Thalassotalea sp. | reverse complement strand
CATCGATGTACGCAAAAGATCCGGCGGATGTTATAAACTACATTTCAAAGCATGATAACGAAACCCTGTGGGACAAATTGCAGCTGGAACTGCCATTTTATCTGACTAACGAGCAGCGAGTACGGGTGCAAAATGTCTCGCATTCCATCGTATTATTGTCTCAAGGCATACCTTTTGTGCAGCTAGGTGGCGACTTCCTGCGCTCCAAATCACTAGACAGAAACACCTATGATGCCGGTGACTGGTTCAACTGGGTTGATTTCACCATGATGAGCAACAATTGGAACGTTGGTTTGCCACTGGATAAAGGCGGAAAAATCGATCAAGAGTTGGTATCTCTTGCTTCCAGCCAATATACCTCGGTTGGCATCACGGATATGGAATTTGCATCAACTGTCTTTAACGAATTTTTAAATATTCGTCAGTCCAGTCCGTTATTCAAGCTAACCACAGCGCAAGACATTATAGACCGTGTCGGTTTTCATAATATCGGCAAAAATCAAACCCAAAGCCTGGTGGTGATGAGTATTGACGACGGCGTTGGTTTTGAAGATTTAGATGCCAACTATGATGCCGTTGTTGTTGTGGTTAACGGTAGTGAGCAAGAGCTGTCTCACACTGTAGCAACGGCAGCAGGCTTTGAGCTTCATCCAACACTAACCATGTCGGTTGATGGTACAGTCTCAGCGGCATCATTTAGCGAAGGCGAAAATGACGGCACCTTTACCGTGCCAGCACTAACCACAGCGGTATTTGTTAAACCTCAGGGAGAAACGCAAGGCACAGGTTTATCAGCTTTTGCAACATCAGGTGCGCCAGATGTCGTCCCTTACGGCGATACTGTGGTTTACGTGCGCGGCGGCATGAATGGCTGGGGCGAAGTAGATGCCATGAGCTATGTCGGGAACGGTGTATATCAGGTTGCGATTGACTTAGCCGCTGGTGATTATGAATTTAAAATTGCCTCAGGTGACTGGTCAACGGTCAACAATGGTGCTGACGGCACAGCCGAATTAGGCGCTGATTTAACCTTAGTGCCAGGTAGCAATAGTAATATTAAGCTTTCAATCACAGAAGCAACCAGCTACTTGTTCTCATTGGATGCCTCTGACACTGCTGCACCTGTGTTAACCGTCAACTACGAAGAACCTTTCTATGGTACGACGGTATTTATTCGTGGCGACATGAATAGTTGGAGTGAAAATAACCCGTTAACTTATGTCGGTGGTGGTATTTACAAGGCGACTTTTAGTGTCAGTGCCGCAGTGCAAAACTTCAAAGTCGCTTCTGCCGACTGGTCAACAGTTAATTATGGCGCGCCAGATGACGATCAAGAACTATTATTGGGTGAAGATCAACTGCTGGTATCTGGTAGCAATAGTAATTTCAATGCCAACTTTGATACCGAGGAAAATTACACTTTTACCTTTGATGCCTCAAACCTGAATGAGCCAACACTGAGCGTATACAAGTCCGAGTTATTTACCGATACCACTGTGTATGTCCGTGGTGATATGAATGGTTGGGGCGAAGTTGATGCGCTGGTGTATCAAGGTGACGGAAGCTACAGCGCTGATATTGAACTAGATGCAGGAAGCTATGGTTTTAAACTGGCGTCTGCTGATTGGTCTACCTTCAATATTGGCGCGAACGAGACTTCTGCTATCGCAATTGGCATAAGCACCCGTCTAGCTCACGGTGCTAATCCGGGTAATTTAAGTATTGAGATTGCCGAGTCAGGCACATATCGCTTTACGGTCTCTGGGCCAAGCTCGGAGACACCAACATTAACCGTGACTAAAAACTAAAACACTTAATCTGACTGACAAAGCCCCGAAAGGGGCTTTTATTTATCTTTAACACTTATTTATCAAATGTTTAACCATTTAATTCTGTGGCCAATAAAATGTCGATGGTACTTTGACGGACTGCTTAGCCGTTAAGTTATTAACAATAAAACGAATATCGCTATTATTGCTGTTAATTTGATCCCAAACAGGCTTAACTGCTAACCTGACAGTAACTGACAGTTGCTGCCCCGACTGAACCGCAATCTTTTTTGGTGATTTAACTATCGCTTGATCTAAGCCAGTCGCCTGAAGTTGGTAGTGAGCAAGCTCCTGACTTTTATTAAAAATCTTGATTTGATAGCTGTTCTCAATCATTCCGCTATTCAATTCGCGATACAAAATATTCCTGTCTTTAAACACTGACACTTCAAAGTCATCACGTTGTATCAGCCAAAACACCGAGCTTAATAAGATTGCCGCTAATAGCGTCGTGTAGCCGAAATTGCGCCAACTTAGCGTCTTGCTCTCAACCTCACTGGCGTATTTGATCAAACCACGCGGGTAGGCAAACTTGTCCATGGTTTGATCGCAAGCATCGATGCACAGGCCGCAGCTGATACACTGGTATTGTAAGCCGTTGCGAATGTCGATACCCACTGGGCATACTTGCACACAAAGTTTGCAATCAACACAATCACCTAATTGCTCAGGCTTTGGCTGGTTAATTTTACGAGCTCCGCGCCCTTCTCCGCGCTCAGTATCATAGCTGATGACCTTAGTGGCTTTGGTCATCATCACCGACTGAAAACGCGAGTAAGGACACATGTGCTCACACATTTTCTCGCGAATAAAGCCGGCATTGACATAGGTACAGAAAGCAAAAAATGCGATCCAGCTAACAACTAGCGTTGAAGCTTCAAAGCTCACTAACTCAAGATAAAGCTGATGCGCCGGTACAAAATAGGAAATAAAAACCGTCGCCGTTGCTAACGCAATCGTCAGCCAGATCAGATGTTTAGTGGACTTTTTCAGTAGTTTTTCTACGCTCCACTGACTGTTATCCAGCTTGATTTTCGCCTGACGGTTGCCTTCTACCTTGTGCTCAACCCACAAAAACATCATGGTCCAGATGGTTTGCGGACAAGCATATCCACACCAAATACGGCCATATTTAGTCGCAACATAAAACAAGGCAAAGGCGCTAAACAAGAAGATAAAAACAAACAACATTAAATCTTGCGGGTAGAAAGACCAGGCAAATAAATTGAATCTTTGTTGTGCCAAGTCGAATAGAATCGCCTGTTGCCCTTGGTATTGCACTAAAGGCAGCGCTAAAAATAACCAGGTAAGCAGCCAGCCTAAACCTCGCCTAATGCGCTGATAAAATCCCTTTTGCTCGCGAATATAACGATTACCGTCAATGTCTCTGGTCTGGAAAATTATCTGTCTGCCCTGTTTGGCAACTTGACTCATAGCGAATACCTCAGCCTTGTTCATCTCGCAATAACAGCCGCTATTTTATTCGACAGACAGAAAACAGACAGTGACAGAAAAATAAATTACAATAGGTACAGTTTAACTTTACCGCTTTATTTATATAGGTTTAGCAAAGATGCATGAGTATCAAAAGCTGGTGACGTTTATCGAAGAAAAAATCCATCAACAGCTCTGGCCTGTCGGGGAGAAAATCCCTTCGATTCGTCGCTTGATGCGACAACACCTGGTATCGAAAAACACAGTACTCAGAGCCTTGCTTGAGCTGGAAAGCAAAGGCCTGTTATTTGCCAAGCCTCAGGTCGGCTATTTTGTCCGAAAACCACAGGGTAAAAGCCAAACACCACAGCAGCAATACCCAAAAGCAGCACCATCAATTGTCTCAGTACCGGAAATTTTCCACGATATTATGCAGCGCAGTGCCGCATTCGACATTTTACCTAACTTACCGGATGCGCCACTTACCAGCCATTTAGTAGAATTGCATCGCCACATCAGTAAAGCGTTAAGAACAAATAAATACGCAGCTATGTATTACGATTCACCGCTCGGCTCATTAGCACTGCGCCAGCAAATTGCGGCCCGTTATCGGCTGCGCGATACCCATATTACCGAAGATGAAATCTGTATCACCTCGGGCTGTCAGCATGCATTGTTTTTAGCATTATTTGTCACCTGCCAACCAGGTGATACCGTCGCAGTAGAGAGCCCGGCATTTTATGGTGTCGTCCAGTTATTGGCGCAATTACAAATCAACATCATTGAAATATCCGCTTCCCCTGTCGATGGACTGGATACTAAAACGCTAGCATCAACAGTACAGCAATGGCCGATTAAGGCCTGCATCCTGACCCCAAGTTTTGCGACACCATCCGGCGCAACTATGCCAGAGCAGGCAAAGCAGCAGGTAATTTCATTGGCTAATCATTATGATTTTGCAGTGATCGAAGATGATATTTATGGCGAATTGAGTTTTGAGCAGCCAGTTTCTCCTCTAAAAGCACTAGATAGCGAAAACCGGGTTATTTTATGTAGCGCTTTTTCCAAATCCCTGTCCAGAGACTTGCGTATCGGCTGGATAGTCGCGGCGCGCTGGCAGGCAGCAGTCACCCGGTTAAAACTCACCAGTCAGCTGGCAAATAATCAGACCACGCAGCAAGGCATTGCAGAATTTATCGAAAAAGGCGGTTACCGCCGCCACCTGAGTTTTTTCACTGACAAACTTATGCATCAGCGCAATCAGTTAATCAACGCACTCAAACAATACTGGCCACAGAATATTCGCTTTACTACGCCAAACGGTGGCATCGCCTTATGGCTGGAGTTAGATAGCCAAATCGACACTACAAAACTCTATCAACAGCTGCTGGCTGACAATATAGTGATCACCCCGGGCAATTTATTCTCCTGCAGCAACTGCTACCCCAATTACCTTAGGTTAAGCTTTAATCATCCAACAGTTGGCAAGCGCTTAACCGCGATCAGAAAATTAGGGAAACTGTTAACCAACTAACTGGCCTGCTTTCATTAGGGCATGTTGATCTTTCAAGTGTGTTTTTGCAGCAATTTGTTTGGTGTCGCAATTATTCAAGACGTTAAACTTCATTGGCTTTATGCTTGTCTCAACTTTAACAATTAGGAGGCATAGCCTTGAAATTTAAATACACCATACTTTATGTGGAAAATGTCGGTAAGACGCTTGATTTCTATCAACAAGCATTTAACCTGGAAATAAAAATGCTCCATGAAAGTGGCGACTATGGTGAACTTTCAACCGGCGACACTACGCTATCATTCTCCTCGCTCAAACTAATGGAACAATTAGGGAAAAATCCTGCGAAAGCTAATTCACAGACACC
>CAZUHQ010000096.1:0-13918 GCA_964620605.1 uncultured Thalassotalea sp. | reverse complement strand
TCCTGCGGTAAATGTTATCCCTGTAAACTCGGCTCGGTTCGCGGACAGGAAATGTTTCAGCTAGCAATCAATGATGATGCAAAAATCGATAGTAAATTATTAGCTGATTTACTTGAAACCATGGAACTTGGTTCACTTTGCGCACTGGGTGGCGGTGTACCACTGCCGATAAAAAATATCCTGCAATATTTTAGCGATGAAATCAGCCCGTATTTACAAGCTGAACAAACAAACCAACAAACGTTGATAGGAGCAAATGCCAATGACTAAGCCAAGCGCATTTTTAAACGGTGTTGCCCACCCTATTGAAACCGGCGAATCCATTCTTAGCTTTGCCCGTCGTTTGCAACAGGAAATCCCAACCTTATGTGATGACAGTCGATTAGATGCCTATGGCAGTTGCCGAGTGTGCTCTGTCGATGTCGCGTTAACCGCAGATGGACCGCGCAAAGTGATGGCGTCCTGTCATACACCGATCAGCCAAGGCATGCATATTTTTACTAATTCTGAGCGCATCGAAAAATTAAGAAAAAATATTGTTGAGCTGGTGCTAAGCGATCACCCGGCGAGCTGTGATGATTGTGAATCCAACCTTAACTGTGAACTTCAAGATGTCGCGGTCGCCACAGGCGTCAGAGAAATACGTTTTGTCAACGCAGCAAAGAGCGCAGACACCTTACCAGAAGTTAGCTTTGACAGTTCTCATCCTTACATGCGTATGGATTTAACCAAATGTATCGACTGTAACCGCTGTATTCGTGTCTGTGATGAAATTCAAGGAGAACAGGTATTAAGCGCTGCCGGTCGCGGATTTAACAGCAGGATCATCAAAGGGCAAGACGTTACCTTTGCCGAGTCTGACTGTGTTTCCTGTGGCGCCTGTGCGCAAACTTGTCCAACCGGCGCAATTTCCGATGTATTTCGCGCTAACCTGACCGCCGATGCGGAAAAAATTCGTACCGTTTGTTCATACTGCGGCGTTGGCTGTAACTTAGACGTTTCTGTCAAAGATAATAAAATTCAATCGATTGAAGCGCCAGAAGATGCCGCCGTTAATGCCGGTCATACTTGCTTAAAAGGTCGCTACGCCTGGCGTTTTTATAATCATCCAGACAGGTTAACCACACCATTAATCCGTAAAGATGGAGAATTACAACCGGCAAGCTGGCAAGAAACCTATCAATATTTAGCGGATAAATTACAGGCAATTAAAACGACACACGGCAGCGATGCGATTGCCGGTATTTCGTCAGCACGTTGTACCAACGAAGAAAACTATCTATTACAGAAAATGATCCGGGTGATCATTGGCACTAACAATATCGATTGTTGTGCCCGAGTTTGTCATTCACCCACCGCTTACGGCATGCAACACAGCTTTGGCACTGGCGCTGCAACAAACTCAATCGACGATCTTAAGCAGACGAATTTTATCATGCTAATTGGGGCGAACCCGACCGCAGCCCATCCGGTGACCGGCGCTAAAATCAAACAAAAAGTGATGAAAGGCACGCCGTTAATCGTTATCGATCCGGTGAAAACAGAACTTGCCCGTTATGCCAACTGGCATATTCAATTAAGACCCGGCACTAACGTCGCAGTGCTTAACATGATGGCCTATTTCATTATTCAAGCTGGGTTAGTTGATCAACACTTTATCGAAAACCGCACCGAGGCCTATCAGGAATATAAACAGGCAATTATGGCGCTGGATATCAGCGAATTAGCTAGCATTGCAGGAGTTGATGCTGAATTAGTCAAAGCTGCCGCCCTTGCCTACGCTAGCGCTGAGAACGCCATGAGCTTTCACGGTCTTGGGGTTACCGAACACAGCCAAGGCAGCCGGGCGATTATGTCGATTGCCGATTTGGTGATGCTAACCGGTAATATCGGCCGTCCGGGGGTTGGTATGAACCCGCTACGCGGGCAAAATAATGTTCAGGGTGCCGCCGATATGGGCTGTCAGCCACATCAGGGCGCTGGCTATTTCCCGATCAATATTGAAGAAAATCATCAATATTATCAGGAACATTACCAAAGTGAGATGCCAAAAGAAATCGGCTATAAAATTCCGGAAATGTTTAATGCCGCCATCGCAGGTGATTTAAAAGCATTATGGATTTTAGGTGAAGATGTTGTGCAAACCGATCCTAACCAAAACCATGTCATTAAGGCATTGTCTAATTTAGAGCTGTTAGTGGTACAAGAAATTTTCTTATCAGAAACCGCTAAAATGGCAGATGTGGTATTACCCGGCAGTACCTTTTTAGAGAAAAGCGGTACCTTTACCAATGGCGAGCGCCGGATACAAAAAGTTAATGCTGTCGTTACGCCAAAAGAAGGCTGTAAAACTGATGGTCAAATCATTGTTGAGATGATGAATGCCTTAAGTTATCCGCAAGCTAAGTATCATCCAGCGACCATGCTTGAAGAAATATCACAGGTAGTGCCGTTCTTTGCCGGTGTCACCTGGGATAACTTAGGCGAAGATGGCTTGCAATGGCCAGTTAATGCCAACGGCATCGACACTAAAATTCTTCACACCGAAAACTTTAAACGTGGCTTGGGAAAATTCCACTTTTACCCGTTTGAAGAAAGTGTTGAAGTCACGCAAAATGGTGAGCGATTTCCGTTTATTTTAACCACCAGTCGTAATTTAGAGCATTATAATGCCGGCACTATGACCCGTAGAACCGGTAATGAAGCAATTGTCAGTGAAGACATTTTGCTGATCAATCCAAATGATGCCAAAGCAAAACACATTAACGATCAACAGTCGGTACGCCTGTATTCGGCGCGCGGTGAGATCACGCTCAAAGCTCAGCTTAGTGAAAAAGTTAATCAGGGAGTTTTATTCACCACCTTCCATTTTCCGGAGTTGATGATCAACCGGGTAACCGGCGATGTCACAGATACTGAGACTAAATGCCCAGAATATAAAGTCGTTTCTGTTGATATTGAGGCAGCCTAGTTCCGTAAGCATCTTTAAAACAAGAGTACATTGTTGCTTTGCTAATAAGAGCAAACATCACCAGCACGGATGCTGGTGATGAGTTTCCATCGAAGGATTTACAGCTCTTGCTCGTTTATCTGGCAACAAGTATTAGAACCCAACATTTAAGGAAAACTCATGTTAAAAACCGGTCGCTATCAGCACTTTAAAGGCAATTATTACCAAGTACTGCATATAGCTAAACACAGTGAAAGCGAAGAACTGCATGTCGTCTATCAACCGGAATACGGCGAGCGTGAAATCTGGATCCGCCCGTTAGCCATGTTTGATGAAACCATTGAGCGAGACGGTAGGCAATTGAAACGCTTTCGCTATGTCAGTGAATGAACCTAATGTTGTAAAGGCTGAGCTGATCGCCGTCATCGGCTCTGCGTCATTCTACTTACCCTACGCTACTCTCACTTCACACTTATCCGATAAGCTCTCAGCTAGTTTTTTACGCTGCAAATAATCAATAAAAATATTCAGTGCCAATAAAATAAACCCTAGAAAAAAGCTGATCCCACAGTAATCTAAGTATCTGAAATTACCATGGAGCTCATATTGCTGATCAAAATTCGCTCCTTTCAATGTCGGGATAAGAATATCAATGATCCAGGAGCCGAACATCAAACTCGAAATGGCAAACGCCACTAACCAGGCATATTTCCAGATAAAATGAAAAGTGACATGCGAGATATTGGTTTGCGTTTGCAATTCTTCGGGAGCAAGTTCAAATACAGACGCTAGCGCTTTAACGGTTTCTAAAGACGCATTACCATTTTTTTCAACCCGTTGAATGGTTCTGACACTTAAACTACTTAATGACGCAAGTTCATCCTGACTCCAACATCTTTGCATTCGCAATTGTTGAATTTTTTTGCTATTTAATTCCACATAAATACTCATAAGTTAATGTCCTGCCTTTTGGTTTTTGTTAATAAGCAGCGACAATGTAACGATATTTTCTAGATAACCACCTGACATCTTAGTGACAACCAGCTGACAATTCCCTGCCATCAGCCTGACAGCGCTTAATAATCGAGGTTTTGCGGTATTATTTACTTACCTAATTCCTAAACAAAAATATTATTATTCAATCTCTAATAAATCACCTGGTTGGCAATCTAATGCTTCGCATATGGCGAGTAACGTTGAAAAACGCAGCGCTTTTGCTTTACCACACTTTAATTTAGATAAATTGGCGATGGTAATATCAACTGTCTGAGAGAGTTCAGTCAGCGACATTTTATTTTTTGCTAATAAGGCATCTAAATTAATTCGTAGTTGTTTTGCCATTTGGATTATTTAACTATCAACGGTTACTTAGCTTTAAATTTATCGATAAACGATAAATAATTATTGATTATCGATAAAAACAACTCTGTATTGAAACTTAGCTGATTAAAAGTCAACCACAAAAGGAATGAGTTATGTATGTCATCTTTATGCCAATTCTTGCAATCTTGTATCTGATAACTGTTACTGTACTTAGTTATCGATTAGGAAAAACAAAGACCGAAAACCCAAAAATGGCAGCGATCATCGGCTTTGTCCTGGCATTTTTACCGCCATTAGCGCTAATTTACTTAGCAGTATTACTGATTAAAGAAGAAGTATCGATTGTGTAATCGTCATACACTGCTAATTCACCATTAATCCAAGGTTAACACCACTTTACCGATATTTTGGTTGTTCATTAATATTTGATGAGCCTGCTCTACCTGCTGCCAAGGTAGAGCACTATCAACCACTGGCTTTATGACATTGTCATTTAATACTTCACCAAAATCCTGTAAAAATTCAGATACCAGCTCGCTTTTATAACTATCACTTCGATTACGTAAGGTACTTGCAGTAATCGTAAGTCGTTTCATTAATAGTTTCGCTACATCAATTTGCTCACTAAAGCGCCCACCAAGCATAGATAAAATAACGATTCGTCCATCAAGCGCAGCTATATTGATATCTTTATTGAGATAACCCCCTGCGACCACATCAATAGTTACATCAAAACTTAGTGCCTTATCCTTACAATACTGAACAAAATCAGTGTCTTTATAGTTAATCACTTCATCCGCACCTAACGCGAGACACGCCTGTGCTTTTTCCTGATTGCTGGTAGTGACCACCACATACGCCTGTTTTGCTTTTGCCAGTTGAATTGCCGCTGTGCCGACACCACTGGCTCCAGCGTGGATCAATACCTTTTCATTTGGTTGTAATGACGCAATTGAAAATAAAGATTGATAGGCAGTAAGAAAGGTTTCGGTCAGCGCTGCGCCCTCCACATAGCCATAATGCGGCGGCAAATCAATCAGATGACTCGCATTAACTTTGACATATTCTGCATAAGCGCCGCCAGGGACTAAACCACAGACTTTATCGCCAACCGATTTACTCGTTACCTGGTCACCACAGGCTGCTATTTCACCGCTGACTTCAATCCCTAAAATTAGCGATTCCCCTTTTGGCGGTGGATACTTGCCAGCTCTTTGAAGAATGTCTGCGCGATTAACGCCGATTGCTTTAACTTTAACTAAGCATTCGTTTGCTGCTATTTCGGGTTTTGCTGTTTCTGCAAACACTAACGCTTGTGCATCATCTACATCGATATACTTCAAAAGCTGACCTTGTTTTATTAGCCGATAGAAAAGTGATTATGATCTTGCCAAGGAACTTCTTTGGTATCAACCTTTTCTACTTCGGCAGTATCAGGGCCATGATTAAGCCACTGGATCATTTTTTCAACATTATGCTGCTCACCGCACATTAGCACTTCTACATCACCATCAGCTAAATTACGCGCGTAGCCACTAACACCATATTCAATCGCCATTTGCTGGCTCGATGCACGAAAATAAACACCTTGCACTTTTCCGTGAACATGCGCTAAATAACTTACATTCATTATGTCATCTCTCTTATTAATTATTTTCAACAGATGATTGCACCTTAAGCCAGCTTTGACTAAACTCGGCGCAATTTACTAATGCACCCTTAAGTATAGGCAAATGTCAGCAATAATTTATTTAAAAGTCAGTCGCGAGAAATCTTTATTACGTAAACACCCCTGGGTGTTCTCCAAAGCGATCAATAAAATCAAAGGCAAGCCAATGTTGGGTGACACCGTTGATATCTGCGACAGCAAGGGAAACTGGCTGGCGCGCGGCGCCTATTCACCGGAATCACAAATCACCATTCGCGTTTGGACCTTTGATCAAAACCAGCAAATCGATAAAGATTTTTTTCGTAATAAATTGTTAAATGCACAACAAAGGCGTGACTGGTTCATCGAACAAGGCGGTTTAACCGGCTATCGATTAATTGCCGGTGAATCTGATGGCCTGCCCGGTGTCACTATCGATAAATATGATAATTTTCTGGTGTGTCAGCTGTTAAGTGCTGGTGCGGATTTTCATCGCTATACCATAGTCGAATGTTTAAAAGAGCTTTATCCGGGTTGCCATATTTATGAACGTTCTGACGTTGACGTTCGTAAAAAAGAAGGGTTGGAACCGGTGACCGGTTGGCTGACTGAACCGCAAGAGAGCACTAAAACCATTATTCGCGAACACGGCATTGATATTCATGTCGATATCGCCAACGGCCATAAAACCGGCTTTTATCTTGATCAAAGAGAGTCACGCGTAACCGCCGGACGTTACGCTAAAGACAAATCTGTACTTAACTGCTTCTCTTACACAGGTACATTTTCACTGCATTGCGCAGCTAATGATGCCAAAGAGGTGATTAATGTTGATGTTTCCGAACAAGCATTAGATATCGCCAAGCAAAATATCGAATTAAATAATTTACAGGACAAAAACGTTTCTTTTATTAAAGAAGACGTCTTTAAATTATTACGCCGTTTTCGCGCTGAAAAGCGTACCTTTGATATGATCATTCTTGACCCGCCAAAGTTTGTTGAATCAAAAGCTCAGTTAACAGGTGCCTGTCGCGGCTATAAAGATATTAATATGCTGGCAATGCAATTATTGAAACCACAAGGCACGCTATTAACTTTCTCCTGTTCAGGATTAATGGATGCAGGCTTATTCCAAAAAGTGGTCGCAGATGCAGCGTTAGACGCTGGCAGAAACACTTACTTTGTCGAACGCTTACATCAAGCGCCAGACCATCCAGTATCATCTAACTATCCAGAAGGTTATTACCTAAAAGGTTTAGTGTGCCAGGTAGATTAATACTACTTGGTAACCCTGGTTAAGCGTAATAAATTTAATCTAAATTAACAGATAGTAAGAAGCCAAGTGTGCCAAACATGGAAGTTAGGGGCAACAAAACGCACTGCCAAATGCATCGTCCAATCAAAAAGGTCGATAACTAAATGAGAATAAGACTCATGTGTCACCGAAACCTTTTATTCATTGGCTATGTTCCCTTTAATTGTGGTTGTTAAGCTAATCCATTGATAAATAAGGATGTTGCTATGGTGATAAAAACAAGCATCACCAGCAGGGATGCTGGTGTTGAGCTTCCATGGATGGACTTGCGCGTCTTGTTTGTTTACCTAGCAACAGTTATCGGGAACATAGCATATTCATTTAATCTATTTCCGCAATATTAATACCGATTAAATAGCACTCAGCGCTTTCTTCAGTAACCCGTACGACTTTTCCTCTGACATCTAATGGCTGTACTGCGTTACCGGAAGAATCAAGAGTGACTCGAACATCAGTATTGAGTTCAATCGGGTGTGACATCTCAATCGCCATGCCGGTGGCACTTAGATCGCGACAAGTCGCCGTCAACACGCTGTTAGCTTCATCGTCAATAATAGTCACTGTGACGTCGCTATTTAACATCATGCGATAAAAGCTGCGCTTATCATCATAATTAACCATTATTACTGCTCCAAGTTATTACTATTTTTGATTCCTAGCCCATTTATACGCATTGCACTAAAACATGTCAAATACCCTATTTCGACAAAACTTTGCTATGAAATTTCTCGTACTAGCCGCTAATTCTAATATTAGCTTACTTATATTAACCTACTTATGTTAACCCACTTATGTTAACCTACTTATGTTAACCCACGAGGGTCTTAAGATGATTGCTAATACGCTTGGCGGAAATTGGATACGGCGTTTTTAAGTTTTGGGCGAATAACGATACCCTGAGCTCTTCCAGCATCCAGCGAGTTTTTTCTATCTGAGCGAGCAAGGCTAAATCATGTTTAACCTTAATCTTAGTTTGCTCAAATAGATCTTGTATTTTCGACAGTTCGATCATTTTTAGGCGATCCTGATTCGGATCGACTGGCAGCTTTTCCAAACGTCTGATTACTGCTTTTAAATAACGCTCAATATCTACCACCCGCTCAAAGCCAGACTGGGTAATAAACCCCTTATACACCAATGATGACAAATGCTGTTTAATATCGCCATGCGACTGGATAACATTTAACGGCACATTGCCTTTGAGTTTCTTATTAATTTCATGTGCCAGTCTTAATACCTGCTCGACCTTAATAGCCAACTCAAGCACAGTATCGGCAATTTCTGCCCTGACATGTTCACAGCATTGATTAAACGCTGTTTCATCGCGTGGTAATTCGCCTTGCTTGGCAATCAAATACTGACAGGCCGCTAAAATACAGTCATTAAGTAAATCATGAATTGAACCGAACGGATTAAAATACAGCCCAAGTTTCGCCTTATTCGGTAATTTCTGCTCCAGGTATTTGATTGGCGATGGAATATTGATCAAAATCAATCGGGCGGTACCAGCGATCATTGCCTGCTCCGCCAATACCAGATGCTCGAACAGCTCAATTGCAACATTGTGCTTTTTATCTACCAGCGCAGGAAATGCTTTAATAGTCAGGTTGGCAACTTTTTTCTCATAGCTTACCGGTAAACTAGTGAAATCCCATTCACTGATATCTGAGCGTTCAATACCTTTATCCGCGACTTTTTGAATTGACGCTTTTACCTTGCCTTTAAGCTGTTGCTGCAACGCAATGAGATCACGCCCTTGCGCCACCGGCTTACCTTTTTCATTAATGATTTTAAAGTTCATTAATAAATGTGCTGGTAACTCGATTTGCTGCCAGTCTTCATCAGAGATTCTAACGCCTGTCATCCGTAATAACTGCTTGCCAACCGCTTGTTTAATGGTTAATTCGTTCTCGCTAATAGCGGCAAGGCAGGCTTCTGCATAATTAGGCGCAGGGACAAAATTACGGCGCAATGCTTTAGGCAATCCTTTAATTAATGCGACGATTAATTCATAACGCAGCGCAGGTATTTGCCAGTCAAAACCTATATCTTGCACCTGATTCAAAATGCCTAACGGAATATGAACACTAACACCATCATCTTCATCTCCCGGACTAAAGTGATAACTTAAGGCAAAGGTTAAATTGCCTTGTTGCCAGGTATCTGGATATTCTGCTTTGCTGACTTTAGCGCTGTCTTCATTAAGTAGAAACTCACGGGTAAAGTTCAGTAATTTTGGCTGAGCAACTTTCGTTTTTTTCCACCATGACAGGAAACTGCGCTGACAGATCACCGACTCTGGAAGTTTACTGCTGTAAAACTCAACCAACTGTTCTTCATCAACCAGAAAATCTTTACGACGCGCCTTTTGCTCAAGCTGCTCAACTTCTCTAACCAAATCGCGGTTACGGTCAAAGAAGGATTCTTTAATGGTGGCATCACCATTAACTAGGGCTTCACGAATAAATATTTCGCGGCAGGTTGCCGGTTCAATCTGATTAAAGTTTACTTTGCGCTTACCGACGATGACCAAGCCATAAAGCGATACTTGCTGATACGCCATCACCGCGCCCTGCTTTTTCTCCCAGTGTGGCTCACTATAGCTTTTCTTCACCAGATGTCCGGCGAGTGGTTCAATCCACTGCGGCTCAATTTTCGCCACCATGCGGGCAAATAACCGGCTGGTTTCTACCAGTTCAGCTGCCATTAACCACTTAGGCGGTTTCTTCGCTAATGCCGAACCAGGAAAAACAAAAAACTTGGAGCCACGAGCACCCTTAAATTCCTTATTTTCATCCTGCTGACCTAAATGGCTTAACAAACCGGAAAGAATCGCCTGGTGGATCACTACCTGCGCCTGTGAATTTTCTTCAGTAACCGGCATTGACGACATTGCAATATTGCTGTCTTTAAGTGCCAGTTTCAGTTGGCTGTAAATATCCTGCCATTCACGAATACGAATATAGGAAAGATATTCTTGCTGACAGAGTTTTCTAAATTGATTATTCGATAACGCCCGTTGCTGTTCGTTGATATAGTGCCATAACTGTAAAAAACTTAAAAAATCAGATTGCTTATCTTTAAAACGGCTATGTTTTTCATCCGCCGCCTGTTGTTTCTCATGCGGACGTTCACGCGGATCCTGAATGCTTAACGCGCTGACAATAACAAATATCTGTTCAATACAGCCGGTATCTATCGCAGTTAGCACCATTTTTGCCAGGCGCGGGTCGACCGGGAATTTCGCCAACATCCGTCCGACTTTAGTAAGCTGGCCTTGCCCTGCTTTATGATGAATGGCATTAAGCTCTTCCAGCAAACGTACGCCGTCATTGATATTACGATTATCCGGCGCTTGTACGAACGGAAACTCTGAGATATTACCTAAATCCAAAGCCAGCATCTGTAAAATAACGGTCGCTAAGTTAGTACGCAAGATTTCCGGATCGGTAAATTCCGGACGATTAAGGTAATCATCCTCTGAATACAAACGGATACAGACACCTTCAGACACCCGGCCACAACGTCCGGCACGCTGGTTGGCACTGGCCTGTGAAATGGCTTCAATCGGTAAGCGCTGCACTTTAGTGCGATAACTGTAACGGGAAATCCGCGCGGTACCCGGATCAATGACATATTTAATACCCGGCACCGTCAAACTGGTTTCTGCAACGTTGGTCGCAAGTACTATATTACGACCAGTATGCGGCTGGAAGATGCGATTTTGCTCCTGCACCGTTAATCTTGAATACAGGGGTAATATCTGGGTATGCTTTAATTTGGCTTTTTCCAGTGCATAAGCGGTATCACGAATTTCCCGCTCACCATTTAAAAATACTAAGATATCGCCCTGGCCAAATGCACTAAGCTCATCAACTGCTGCTAAAATGCCGCTGATAACATCCGCTTCATCATCAGCGTTTTCATTTAATGGCCGATAAAGCATCTCCACCGGATAGGTACGGCCAGACACTTCAATAATTGGCGCAGGTTTACCACTTGGCGAGCAAAAATGCTGAGCAAAGCGTTCAGGATCTATAGTCGCCGAGGTAATAATCACTTTCAGATCCGGGCGCTTTGGCAGAATTTGTTTTAAATAACCTAAGATAAAATCAATATTTAAGCTGCGTTCATGCGCTTCATCAATGATCAGGGTATCGTATTGACGTAACAAGCGATCATTTTGCATTTCTGCCAGCAAAATACCGTCGGTCATTAATTTAATATAACTGTTATCACTGACCTGATCGGTAAACCGTACTTTATAACCAACCAGATCGCCAACCTGGCTATTAAGCTCTTCGGCAATACGGGATGCCACGGTACGCGCAGCAATACGCCGCGGCTGAGTATGCCCTATCATGCCCTCAACCCCACGGCCGAGTTCGAGGCAAATTTTAGGAATTTGGGTGGTTTTCCCTGAACCGGTTTCACCGGCAATGATCACGACTTGATTTTGTTCTATTGCCCGAGATATTTGCTCAACATTTTGTGAAACCGGCAGCGCCTGTGGGTAATCAATTTTAATAGTTCGCTTGAGTTTATTGGCTTTATGGTCAATTGAAGCGGTTATTTGCCTGGCAAGCCTTTCCAGCTGATGTTGCTGCTTATGCTTATCCGTTAGTTTTTTGATTTGCTGCAGACGTTTTTTAAAGCGAAATCTATCAGCCAATCGGGTATCAACTAATAAAATATAGGCGTGTTCAATAGAAAATGTCGGCTTTGGGGAAACGTCGGTAGACAAAATACACTCAGAAAATCAATAAAAAGCGTATTTTATCAAGTCTCCCCGATTAATTCCAAACGAATTAAATAATGGTATAATTCCAAAGTATAATCGTTTAACTTTTAAGGCGATTATCTACCCATGAAACGATGCCCTTAAATGCGTATCAAAGGCGCGCAGCACATCATTACGTGAGATAGTGCCGAGTAAATTGCCGTCGTCATCAACTACCGGATAAACCTTAGGTTTGGCTTTTAACATGGTTTGTGCCAATTCCACCACACTGTCATAGGGTTTCACTGATAGCACATCTTTGCGCATTAAGTCGCTGACATCCTTGGTTTGCTCGTTAAAATAAATCGACTTTAACATCGCATTTAGCACGTCACTTTCCGATAAAAAGCCGATTAACTGGTGATTATCATCAATCACTGGACCACCAATTTGTTTGGTTTTTAAAAATCGTAACGACGCTTCCTCTGCCACCATTTCAGGGGTAAAAGTCACCGGATAATAATTCATATATTCTTTAACTTGTACAGATTCCATAGCACAGCCCTAAACTATTATTATTAATTGCCATCACTCTAACTGTAGACTGATATTTTAATTATTTCCTAAATTTATCAAAAATATGCTCTAAGTTTTTTAGCAAGATCTATTGTAACGTTAAAAATTGATAACTCTTTGATCCAGATAAAGTTTGTGTAATTTCTTTTACCATGGTTTTAAAGCTGCTGCGCAAATGCTTTTTCAAATGCGGCGTTACCTGCTTAGCCGGAATCGACTTTAGCACGCTAAACAATGCCAGACAGTACACACTATCATTTTCCGGTAAGGCGGCTTGACGATTCGCTCTCGAGTTATAACATGAACCACAGCCGCCTTTAAACTGATAGGCCGTATTGGCAAACATCACACCAAAGCCCATCACACAGGCCAATACTTCAATCGCTTGCGGCAGACATTCCTGGCCACCGGGAGGCAATAATTGCTTTTGTTGGATCAGCATGGATGCTAGCTGCTGAACATAAAAAGCAATCATGTCCTGTGGCTGATTGAGCTGGGCAGGATTAAAAACAACAGGCAATGTACTATTTTCCGGATTTAATACTGTGATATCAGAGCCTCTTAGTTGCCCGGAAAAACTTAGCTTAGGCGTTGCTACTTGCTGATAACAACTGGCTTCAACTAGGGCTAATGGCCAACGTTCCATTTTCGAATTTAACGGTATGGCGAAACATATTGTCCGCCATCTGCTCAGTGCTACTCACACGCCCCGGATAAAAGTGATTAGTTGGCAGTACAAGTTCAGTATCACTAAACAGATTTTGCTCGCCAAAATGAGCTATCGCCCACTCGAAAGTATCAAACATCCACTGACGGGTATCACTATCAACCAAGGACTTTTTTGCAATAAATAAACTAAACACTACTTAATTTTCCTGAGTAGTCATAGCTGACTTTTGCCAGGCCTGGGTACGATAAAGTGGCACTGTGGAAATAGAATGGTGATGGCTGCCGGATGACTCTTTAGTGGAATACGACAGATAAATCAGGCTCTGGTGTTCGGCATCAAAAATCCGTCTGACCTTGAGGCTCTTAAATAAAATACTCTTCGATTCTTTAAACACCACTTCGCCATTTTTCGATTTATCAATGCTCGCAATTTGCTCTGCGCTAATATCGCCAGTTTGCCGACAGGCAATTGACATATCAGAAGGGTCGGCAAAATCCAGATCCGCCTCAATATGGCTAATATGGCAAGTAACACCTGGAATTTTAGGGTCTTTTTTCGCCACTATCACCACATCTTTAGTGGTAAACAGTCCTAAACTGACTTTACCGACATCGTCAGAACAGCCGGTAATTGCCGCAGCGCTGATTAACGCTGCCATTAATCTACTCATTAGCAAAAATTCCTATATAAGTATCGCCGTTAGAAGAACGACTGGC
>CAZUHQ010000095.1:0-14029 GCA_964620605.1 uncultured Thalassotalea sp. | reverse complement strand
CCGTATGACATCACCAAACGTACTGCCTCAAGAAAGGGGCTGGCGGCGCTGGAATACTTGCTGTTTAACGATGAGCTAAATGACAGCTGCGAGTCGGGCGCACCGGATAATTGGAACAATCAAACGCAAAGTTATCGCAAAATTGCCCGTTGTGAATTTGCAACTGAAGTAGCGAGCGATATTTATAACAGCGCCACCAATTTAGTCAGCCTGTGGACTGCCGATGGCGGTTATGCACAGCAATTAAAAAATGCCGGTAACAGTGGCAGTAGCTTTAGCACGGAACATGAAGCGGTCAACCGCATTAGCGATGCCATGTTTTATATCGATGTCTATACCAAAGATGGCAAGTTAGCCGAACCTTTGGGCTTATTGGTTAATGAATGTGGTACCGATGCTTGCGCTGAGGCGGTGGAATCAACATTCGCCCATCAATCCATTGCTCATATTATCAATAATATGATTGGTTTTGACCGCTTGTTAACCGGTGATGATGGCGTCGGCTTTGTTGACTTTTTAAATGAAAACGACGGAGCAGAGACGGCAGACATTATGACTAGTGATGTTCAGGCGGTGATCACCGGTGCTCAGGCCTATCAATCTAGCCTGACGGAAACCTTGGTCACAGATCGCGAGCAAGTGGCAAACACTCATAGCGATATCAAAAAAGTAACAGATAACTTGAAAACGGACTTTATTAACAAGCTAGCATTGGAACTGCCGCAAACCTCAGCAGGAGATAATGATTAATCATGACAGCTATAACATTTAAAAAGTGCACCCTGGCACTTGCCGTTTTATCTGCTTGCTTACCTGTTTATGCTGACGATAATGATTCCGGCTTTGTAATTGATAAAGAGTATTTGGAACGCATACAAATTATCGGTCATGATGAAAAATTACGCACCGAATCAGGTTCGGCAACACTGATCGGCGAGCAAGAACTGGAGAAATTCAAGTTCGATGATATTAACCGGGTGTTATACAGCGTGCCTGGTGTAAATATTCGTGAAGAAGACGGGTTTGGCTTACGACCTAATATAGGTTTTCGTGGCGCGACCCCGGAGCGTAGTAAAAAGATCACAGTTATGGAAGACGGGGTATTAATCGGGCCCGCACCTTATTCGGCACCTGCTGCTTATTATTTTCCCATGATGGGTAAAATGACGGCGTTGGAAGTCTCCAAAGGCCCAGCCGCCATTAAATATGGCCCGAATACCGTAGCCGGTGCACTTAATATGACGACTCGTCATATTCCCGATGGTAGTGAAGGGCAGATCGAACTTGCTCTCGGCACTGATGGTTACCTTAAAACCAAGGGCTATTATGGCAATACTAACGGTAATTTCGGTTACTTAATTGAAAGTATTCATCTGCAATCGGACGGTTTTAAAGAGCTCGACGATGGTGGCGATACCGGTTTTGATAAAAACGATATCATGACCAAGTTTAATTATGATTTCTCGGATAGTGAATATAGCCAGATCATCGAATTAAAGCTGGCGTATGCAGATGAGATTTCAGATGAAACTTACCTTGGGTTAACGGATGCCGATCTTAAGCAAAATCCTAATCGCCGCTATGTTGCCAGCCAACTGGATAACATGGACTGGCAGCATCAACAAGTACAATTGACGCATTTTATCGGTAATGAATTATTCGATATTACCACCCGCTTGTATCGCAATGATTTTAAGCGTTCCTGGTTTAAAATTAACGGTTTTAAAGGCGGATTGGTCAATCGCGATCTGCAGGAAATTTTGTTTAACCCGGAAGATGAAGTGAATGCCGGTTTTTATCAAATTTTAACCGGTGAGCGTGATACCGAAAGTGAATATGAAAAGATCATACTAGGTGACAATAACCGTAAGTATTATTCGCAAGGCATACAGTCAGAGCTTTACCTGGACATCGAACTGGCGGGGTTAGTGCACGAGTTTAATCTTGGTTTTAGGTACCATCAGGATCAAATCAAACGTCGCCATACCGAAGACAGCTTTGTTATGCAAGATGCCCTGTTGACCTCTGATGGCAGCGCTACTGTGGCTACCAGCACTAATTTGGAGAAAACCGATGCGGTATCTGTGTTCTTCAAAGACCGCATTTTCTGGCAAGATCTGGAAATGACTTTTGGTTTACGAGGTGAGTTTTTTGAATCTAGCTATCAAAACCAGGCACCTGGGCATAAGGAAGATTGGTTGAAGAAAGACACTAATATCTGGTTACCAAGCTTTAGTGCCTTTTATAAGTTTTCCGAGCAAGCCGGGATGTTCTTTGGCGTACATCAAGGTTTTATTCCGACCAGCCCGCAAGAACATCCGTCGGTTAAGGTCGAAAGCAGTGTCAATTATGAGTTGGGAGCTCGCTATAAAGACAATGGTAGTCAGGCCGAGGCGGTTATTTTCTACAACGACATTGAGAACTTAAAAGAAAGCTGCTCATTTTCTGCGGCGGCAAGTTGTGGTGCGAATCTGGATGCCGAATTTAACAGCGGTAAAGCATCCGTTTATGGTTTAGAGCTGACCATGGCACATACCTTCGCTTTAAGTCGAGCCATAGATTTACCGCTTTCTCTGACTTATACCCATACCCAGTCTGAATTTGAAACCAGTTTTCATTCGGATTTCCCGATGTGGGGCACGATAGAAGCAGGAGATTCCTTGCCATATCAGCCGGAAAATCAGCTAACCATTAATATTGGCCTGGCGGCGAATGTCTGGCAAGCTAATCTTATCATGCGTTATGTTGATGACATGTTTGAAGCTTCCGGTGATGATGTGCTACTTTCTGGCGTTATGACTGAAGCACATACAGTTATTGATTTATCGGCAAGCTATGAGTTGGGCGACTTGGGTAGCATCTATGTCAAAGTAGATAATATTTTTGATGAGCAGGAAATTATCAGCCGCCGCCCGTATGGCGCCAGACCGGGTAAGGCACAACAGGCATTTATCGGTTATCAATATAGCTTTTAACCGTATGGTGCTGAGCAAGAGTTGTTGCTCTCATATTTTTAAAAGGGTTAACAGTGTTTGATTTTCTATTGGTGAATATACAGGAATTATCGCAATACCTGTTTGATGCCAATAAAAGGATTTATTGGGGCTATTTGATTTCGGCGGTTTTGCTCGCCGTTCCCGTTTTTCTGTTGCAAGCACAAAAGCAGGCGCAAACGACTTCACTCTCGGCGTTTTTTAGCTTTTTGCTGCCGAAAAAAATCTACCTGTCAAAGTCAGCCCGCAATGATTATGCGCTGTTTATCGTTAACAAGCTGATCAAGGCAGCGCTTTTCCCTTTGGTTATTCTGACCATGGCGCCAGTTGCCATTTGGGTGACCACCTTGATGGAAAATGTTTTTGGCAAAATCGAGTACCTGCAACTATCCGCCAGTTCGGTGATGGTAGTTTTCACCCTGGCTTTATTTCTTTTCGATGATTTTACCCGTTTTTATCTGCATTATATTTTGCACCGTATTCCGATTTTGTGGGAATTTCATAAGGTGCATCACTCGGCCAGGGTATTAACGCCTTTTACCATTTATCGCTCTCATCCGGTAGAAAGTTATCTTTATGCCTGTCGCATGGCATTAACCCAAGGTGTTGTTGTTGGCATTAGCTATTATTTTCTCGGCCCAACATTGAAAATGATCGACATAGTTGGCGCAAATATCTTTGTTTTTGCCTTTAATGTCATGGGCTCTAATCTGCGTCATAGTCATATCTGGCTGTCCTGGGGGGATAAGATAGAGCGTTGGTGGATCAGCCCGGCGCAGCATCAAATCCATCACAGTGACAATCCAAAATTGTGCCATTCAAACTTTGGCTCTGCGCTGGCGATTTGGGATCGTCTCGCCGGTTGCTTTACTTTGGCCTCACAGGTGAAAACCTTGACTATCGGCATCGGCAAGCAAACGCCCGAGCACGATAAGCTGCTAAATATTTATTTTTCGCCTTTTAAACATGCCTGGTGGCGAATTTGGCAAAAAATTAAGCTCAATAAAATCTAAATAAAAATAATTCTTATTTGTGTTGACTGCGTGGAATTGTTCCTTTACTATAACTTCACTTGATGGATAGCCCATGCTTTTCAACTTTTATAGTCAGGGTTGAAAAGCCATCAAGTACCTTTACTAACATGCTGGCTGATCTTGTGTTAGTAAAGTTGATGTCTCTAGTTGTGACATTGTTCCATGTATACACACGTAAAATCCCCCATTTTATGTCGTATACAGTTAATACCAAGTGAATTTAATATTTGCTTATTCAGCGAGAATTAAAAGGCTTATAGGCAAGGCATTGATTGCAGATAATGGTTATTCCCTTATCAAAATCAATACGCAGCATATAAGCCTTTTAAACTCGCCCTTTGGGAGCTTGTCAGGAAAGTGATAACTTTACAAATTGCTTTGATGGAGAATAACTACACCTGCATCAATTTGCTTTGTTCCCACGATCCTGACACAGCTCTGAATGGGGTAAATATTTATTTCAATTGGTATAGCGCCTAATTTGTGCATAAATTAGGCTTTTTTTTTGCCTATTTTCCGCTGACCAGTTCTTTTACTGTGATATGGCTAAGCGCTAATGCCGAATTGTGGGGTAATGCCTGATGTTCTGCCAATAAGTAAATCACCTTTTGCCCGGATTCCGCTAATTCCAGGGCATGCTGAAAGTTGATTTGCATCGCGGAAGGGATATCTTGTGGAAATTTATCGGCGTCTCGTCTGACATATTCGATCAGGTTTTTATTGACTTGCTTGTCATAAAACACCGCATCGGCAAATTGCATTTCTCGGTGGGCGGCTAAGGTTAATCTGTCGGGATCGCCGTCTAAAGTATGAACGAAGATGATTTCACCAGCCGGCGGCGGTACTTCATTTTTTAAACTGGCAAATAATTGTTGCTCTGCTTGTTGATTCTGCCCTTGTAATATGGCGTTGCCAATCGGCCCTCGTAAAATTTGTTCCCAAAAGGTTCGTCTGTTGCGAATAGTTTTTATCCGCGCCTTAACATGATCGCGAAATTTAAAGCAAAACTCGGCTAATTTTCCGTAACCATCGGGTAAGGCTCTTTCAATTTGTTCTCTTAGCATACGCAATAAAATGGGGGCGCAGCCTGAACTCGACATCGCAATTATCATGGGAGATCTATCTATGATCGCCGGTGTGATATAGCTGCAAAGTTCCGGCTGGTCGACGACATTGACTAAGATCTTGTGCTGCTCTGCCTCGCTGAAAATTGCTGCATTGGTATCTAGATCGTCGGTAGCCGCAATCACCAGGTTGTATTGTGCAATATGCCCAGCTTGGTAATTGTGTTTAAGCCAGCTTAGCTGATGCTGGTTAATCAAACGTTCAACACTGTTATTGGCTTGCTCACTCATGATGGTGATGGTGTCAGTAGTTTTTAACAGCAGTTCTATTTTGCGTGCGGCAACATCGCCTCCACCTATGATTAAAACATTCAGCTTGTTGCCGGTAAGGAATATCGGGAAATATTTCATATATGATGGCTTTTTCTTTTTAAATAAGGTTAGTCAGTTAAGGTGGCGTTAATTGCCATTTTGTTAATATCTGTTGATAACGTCCGTCAGCTTTTATCAGTTCAAGGCTTTTGCTGATCTTATCAACAAGACTTTTTTCCGTGCCAAGGTTGGCGGCTATATAAATGTCAGAAGGAAAATCAGGCAATTCAAGCGATACTTGGATTTGACTTGGGTCTAAGCCTGATTTTGCAATATTGTTCAATAAATCGCTACTATTTATTAAGGCTAAATCGGTTCTGCCAGAATACAGTCCATGCCACAGGGTCGAGCTTTTACTACTTTTGTATAAATTTTTGTTAAGGGTAAAACCTTTTTTAATCAGATAATTGACCGCGGCATAATGACGAATAGCGCCGACTGAGTAGTTTTTGGCGTCGTCAATGTTTTCGAGTGTGATATCAGTTCTTGATTTTAAGGACACTAAATAAGATTTGACAGTGAAAATTTGCCCTATCCAATGAAATTTGGTTTCGCGATCAGCGTTTCTTAACAGTGAAAATATAAAAGTGTTAGGTCGAGTTAAGGCTAATTCATAACTCCTAGCCCATGGATATATTTTGATACTTGCTTCAACGCCAGCAGTTTCAATAATAGTGTTAACCAATTCAACAAAGGCGCCTGATGGAGGTTCTTTTTGATTTTTAATCTGGAATGGCGGTTGGTCTTCGGTAACAAAGGTAATTTCTTGGGCAAATAATTTATCAGGAATAAAGCCAAGTAACAAAAACAGCAATAACCCTTTACTACGGCATGTCATTTCGAATCTCCCCGCTAATTGGCCTTTTTATATATTGTCGCGCTAAAAATTAAATAGCAATGAGTTTTTATTTCGAACAGGGTAAACTACGGTTTATGTATAGTGATAGAGAACGAACATGCCTTGGTTACAGCTTAGATTAAATGCTGATGAAGAAACGGCGGAGAAATACAGTGACTGGCTAAGCGCTTGTGGCGCACAAGCGGTGACTTTTATCGATGCTAAAAATACCCCAATTTATGAACCGCTACCCGGTGATGAAGTGACTTATTGGTCAAATACCATAGTGATGGGTTTATACGATGCCGCCTATGACATGGATAAGGTACTGAATTATCTGAAAAGTATCCATCCAGATGGCGAGCAAATGCACTACAAGCTTGAGCAATTGGAAGATAAAGACTGGGAGCGTGAATGGATGGATAACTTCCATCCGATGAAATTTGGTAATAGGTTATGGATTTGTCCGAGTTGGCGTGAAGTGCCTGAGCCGGATGCGGTTAATGTTATGCTCGACCCTGGTCTGGCGTTTGGTACCGGCACTCACCCAACCACGGCTTTGTGCTTAACCTGGCTCGATAGCCTGGATTTAACCGGCAAAACTGTGGTGGATTTTGGCTGCGGTTCCGGCATTTTATCGCTGGCGGCGTTAAAGCTGGGTGCGGAAAAAGTCATAGGTATTGATATTGATCCACAAGCTTTGCAAGCGAGTAGGGAGAATGCCAAGCGAAATGGCGTTGAGGAGAGGCTGGAATTATATCTGCCAAAAGATCAGCCACAGCTAACCGCAGATGTCGTAGTAGCGAATATTCTGGCCGGGCCACTACGCGAGCTGGCACCGACCATAATAGCCTTTGTTGGCGAGAAAGGATTACTTGCTTTATCTGGCGTCTTGGAAAACCAGGCTGAAGAGTTACAAAGCTTATATGGCCAATGGTGCAAGATGGCGCCGGTCGCGGTGCAGGAGGAATGGGTACGCTTGTCCGGACAAAGAAAATAATCACAAAACAGCGCAGGAATTGTACAATTTCTGTGCACATCAAGCGTTTGTAAAATGTCAATAATAAAATCGTGAAAAAAACTGACATTTGTTCAATTTATATGCTTTTCAATCCGAAAAAAAACGCGTAAACTTAGCGCCCTTTTGAAAGGTAGCTCAAAAAAGCAACAGTGTGAAGATAGGTTCTTATTCGTTAGCAAGTAATACTATGCTGGCTCCAATGGCGGGTATTACCGACCAGCCATTCAGGCAATTATGTTGTCAGATGGGGGCAGGATTAGCAGTATCAGAAATGGTCTCTGCCAATCCTAAAGTATGGCATACCGAAAAGTCTAAGCGCCGTTTGATTCATCATAGTGAAGCAGGTATTCGCTCTGTGCAAATTGCAGGATCTGATCCGCAAGAGCTGGCTTTTGCTGCGCAAGTCAATGTTGATAATGGTGCTCAGATCATCGATATCAATATGGGCTGCCCGGCAAAAAAGGTAAATAAAAAGTTAGCGGGCTCGGCGTTATTGAAAGAACCGGCTTTAGTGGAACAGATAGTGAAATCTGTAGTCAATAAAGTGCAGGTGCCGGTAACGCTAAAAATTCGTACTGGATGGTGCGAAAACTCGCGCAATGGCGTTGAAATTGCGAAAATTGCCGAATTAAATGGTATTCAATCTCTGGTAGTACATGGTCGTACTCGCAACGATTTTTATAAAGGAGAAGCTGAATATCAGACGATTCGGGCAATTAAAAAGGCAGTTTCCATTCCTGTGGTTGCTAATGGTGATATCACTAATGCACAGAAAGCCGCTCAAGTGCTGGATTACACAGGAGCCGATGCCATTATGGTTGGTCGTGGTGCCCAAGGGCGCCCGTGGATTTTTAGAGAAATTAATTATTTTCTGGAAACCGGTCAGCAATTAGCATCTCCCTCAATGGATGAGATCCGCTCAATAGTAATTGAGCATGTAAAAGAATTACACAAATTTTACGGTGACTTTATGGGTGTTCGTTTTGCCCGAAAGCACGTTTCTTGGTACTTGCAAACGCTAGGTCAAGAAAAACAATTTCGTTCTATTTTTAATGCACTAGAGTCTGAACAACAACAGCTCGACGCATTAACTAGTTTTTTTGATAATTTACACTAAGAAAGAGTCTGAACTTTATGTTTGAACAAAATATTTCATCTCCATTCGTAACTGGTAACATGCAAACTCAAACCGAAGCATCACCTTTACGTAGCCAAGCAAAAATCGCCATCAGCAATTACTTATCACAATTAAACGGTAACGATGTTGATGATATGTATGAGTTGGTATTATCTGAAATTGAAGCACCAATGCTGGAAGAAGTGATGAAGTATACCCGCGGTAATCAAACACGTGCCGCGAACTTGTTAGGTATTAACCGCGGTACTTTACGCAAGAAGCTTAAAAAGTACGGCATGAACTAATATAGCGCAGGCTAGCCTGCCATAAAAAAGCACCTTAGGGTGCTTTTTTACTTATAACGGAATGAAATTGACCAAAAGGTCAAAAAATAGATTCAATAGGATTCTTCGCCACGGATATATGTCAAAGGCCAGACATTATTTTTTAATCTAAAGGTAACTGATAACGCAATGGAAACTCCACGCCCGATCAAACGTGCACTTTTAAGTGTTTCTGACAAAACTGGTATTGTAGATTTTGCCCGCAGCCTGGCGCAAAAAGGTGTTGATATTTTATCGACCGGCGGTACCGCTAAATTATTAGCGGATAACGGTATTCAAGTGACAGAAGTTTCTGATCACACAGGTCATCCAGAAATCATGGATGGTCGTGTAAAAACCCTACACCCAAAAATTCACGGTGGTATCTTGGCTCGTCGTGGTACTGACGAAGCGGTAATGAGTGAAAACAATATCGATGCCATTGATATGGTGGTTGTGAACTTATATCCATTCGCTAATACCGTTGCAAAAGATGGTTGTACTTTAGAAGACGCGATTGAAAACATCGATATCGGTGGCCCAACTATGGTGCGTGCCGCAGCTAAAAACCACAAAGACGTCACTATTATTGTCAATGCTAATGATTATGATCGCGTATTAGCAGAAATGAATGCTAACAATGATTCATTAACTTACAAAACACGCTTCGACTTAGCGATTGCAGCCTATGAGCATACAGCAAGTTATGACGGCATGATAGCTAACTATTTTGGCAGCATGTTAGCAGCGCATGGCGTGGAAAATAGTGAAGTGAATTTTGATGAGAAGAAAAAATTCCCACGCACCTTCAACAGTCAATTCATTAAAGCGCAAGATTTACGCTATGGCGAAAATTCACATCAGGATGCTGCGTTTTATAAAGAAGCAAACCCAGAAGAAGCGTCAGTGGCAACGGCTAAGCAATTACAAGGTAAAGAATTATCTTACAATAATATTGCCGATACCGATGCCGCATTAGAGTGTGTTAAAGAGTTTGACGAACCGGCTTGTGTTATCGTTAAACACGCGAACCCTTGTGGTGTTGCGATCAGCGAAGATATCTTGGGTGCTTACGAATTAGCTTATAAAACCGATCCTACCTCGGCATTTGGCGGTATTATCGCCTTTAACCGTGAACTGGATGCCGACACCGCAGAAGCCATAGTGTCACGTCAGTTTGTTGAAGTGATCATCGCACCAAAAATTTCTGATGCGGCGGCACAGATTGTTGCTGCTAAACCAAATGTCCGCTTATTAGAGTGTGATCAATGGAACAGCCAAACTACAGGTTTTGATTTCAAACGTGTTAACGGCGGCTTGTTAGTGCAAGACAGAGATCAGGGTCGTGTTACCGATAACGACTTAAAAGTGGTGACTAAACGCCAACCTACGACAGATGAAATGCGCGATCTGAAATTTTGCTGGAAAGTGGCAAAATTTGTTAAATCAAATGCCATTGTTTATGTGAAAAACAGCATGACTATCGGTGTTGGTGCTGGGCAAATGAGCCGGGTATATTCAGCAAAAGTTGCCGGTATTAAAGCCGCGGATGAAAATCTGGAAGTTAAAGGTTCAGTAATGGCATCCGATGCTTTCTTCCCATTCCGTGACGGTATTGATGCAGCGGCAGAAGCTGGCATTACTGCGGTAATTCAGCCTGGCGGTTCGATGCGTGACGAAGAAGTGATTGCCGCGGCAGACGAGCATGGTATGGCGATGGTATTCACCGGAATGCGCCACTTCCGTCATTAATTAACAATTGTTTTTGGCGATTTTTGCAATTAGGGCGTCAACAGTACTCAAGTATATTTATACATTCCGTGCTGTTTCCTACTAATTGTTTCAATCGCCTGCAACAATAAACTATTTAAACAAAGCGGTTTTACTAAAAATTATCTTACATAAATGAACTAAGTTGTCGCTGTTATCGTTCTTATATTTTGCTATAACATACTCAGTTTAACTTTATGGAAGAAAAACATGAAAAAAATAAGAAAAAAAATCATTAGTGCAGTCATTGCTTCAGTAACAATTACAGGTTTGAGTGCATGTGTGTCTAATGACAAAAATGAAAGCAAACAGGTGGAAACACAAGCTAGTTCTGCACTTATTTCTGCTATTAATGGCGAACACCGCAGCGCAGAAAATAAAGCGCGTGATAAGTATCGCCACCCAAAAGAAACCTTGGAATTCTTTGGTTTCACACCAGAGATGACGGTAGTTGAAATCACCCCTGGTGGTGGCTGGTATACAGAAATTCTTGCTTCGGCGTTAAAAGGCAAAGGTAAACTTTACGGAGCCCATTATCCGGATACCGGCGAAGATAATTACTATTCACGCTCTCGCCGTAACCTTGAGAAAAAATTAGCCAGTAATGAGGTTTTCAGTGAAGTTGAGTTAACCAACTTTACCCCGAAAGTGGCCAGTGAATTAGCACCGGCAGGTTCTGCTGATTTAGTGTTAACTTTCCGTAATCTTCATAACTGGGGTGAGGAAGGCATGGCGCAAGTATTTAAAGATGCCTATAAAGCGTTGAAAAAAGGTGGTGTCTTAGGTGTGGTTGAACATCGGATGCCAAAAACGCAATCTTGGCAGGAAAATAAACGTAGCGGTTATGTGCCACAGGCATTGGCGGTCAAATATGCCGAAGCTGCCGGGTTTAAATTAGTCGCCACCAGCGAAGTTAATGCAAACCCAAAAGATACTGCAAATCATCCAAAAGGTGTCTGGACTTTACCGCCAGTATTACGCCTGGGCGAAAAAGACAAAGAAAAATATATAGCGATTGGTGAGTCTGATCGCATGACGTTAAAATTTATAAAATAATGTGAATGCCGGGTAGTAGTAATGTTATTACCCGGTTATTACTATTAAGTTTAATTAGGAAAACTTTTACATGAACATTTTAGTCATTGGTAGTGGTGGCCGTGAACATGCATTAGCGTGGAAAGCGGCACAATCAGAGCAAGTTGCAAAAGTCTTTGTTGCTCCCGGTAATGCAGGTACAGCGCTGGAAGATAAGTTAGAGAATGTTGCGATTTCTGTTGGTGAAATCGACAAGCTGGTTGAGTTTGCTAAAACCAATGACATCGCACTGACCATTGTAGGTCCTGAGCAACCATTAGTTGATGGTGTGGTCGATGCGTTTCAGGCACAAGGCTTAGCGATTTTTGGTCCAAGTGCCAAAGCGGCGCAACTGGAAGGCTCTAAGGCATTTACTAAAGATTTTCTGGCGCGTCACAATATTCCAACTGCGGCTTATGCAAATTTCACTGAAATTGAGCCTGCATTAGCTTATGTTCGTCAGCAAGGCGCACCAATTGTTGTTAAGGCCGATGGCCTGGCAGCTGGTAAAGGCGTTATTGTTGCCATGACTTTAGCGGAAGCTGAAGATGCAATTAAGGATATGCTAGCAGGCAATGCGTTTGGTAACGCCGGCCATCGCGTGGTGATTGAAGAATTTCTTGATGGTGAAGAAGCGAGCTTTATCGTTATGGTCGATGGCAAAAATGTCCTGCCATTTGCTACCAGCCAAGATCATAAGCGCGCTTATAATGGTGATAAAGGGCCAAATACTGGTGGTATGGGGGCGTATTCTCCGGCACCTGTGGTAACGCCTGATATTCATGAGCGCATAATGAGCGAAGTGATCATGCCTACGGTTGAAGGCATGGCGGAAGAAGATGCACCTTATATCGGTTTTTTATATGCCGGCTTAATGATTGCCGCTGATGGTACGCCAAAAGTGATCGAATATAACTGCCGATTTGGCGACCCGGAAACTCAGCCTATTATGATGCGTTTACAGTCTGATCTAGTCGAATTATGTATTGCGGCTTGTAAAGGTGAATTAGCAGGTAAAGATATCGAATTCGATTCAAGGGCTGCGGTTGGCGTAGTATTAGCTGCTGGCGGTTACCCAGGTAGCTATGCCAAGGGTGAAGTGATCTCTGGCTTAGCCACTAATCAATTAACCGATCGCAAAACTTTCCATGCGGGTACTGCAGAAAAAGACGGTGAAGTAGTGACAGCCGGTGGCCGGGTATTATGTGCTACGGCATTAGGTGAAAGTGTTACTGCAGCGCAAAAAGCGGCGTATGAATTGTTGCATCAAATTTCTTGGCAAGGTGTCGAATTCAGAACCGATATTGCTTATCGTGCGATTGCCAGAGAACAGGCATAACAGATATTAAAAGCTGATGTTAATGCCTTGGCTTTTTATCAGATTGATCTAGCCTTGGTTTTTACGTATTAAGGTCGAGCTTAGGCTCGACCTTTTATTAGCAGATTATTAATTGTCTATTTTTGCCAACTCTTCCGGTTTAGCGCCACCGGCAACGGCGGCATTTATCGCACTTTGTTGATCTAGTCCTGCCTTAATGGCACTTTCCACTATAAGTTGGTCATGTTTATTCTCACTGGTATTAACAGCTTGGGTAACTACTTGCTCACTATTATCCGGGAATAAATTAATCGCTTTCATCACAAAACTGGCTACTTTACCTGGTAATGCTTTAATCGCACCGGTAATAATGGCGAGATAGTCATCAGGATAGTTTTCTAAAGTATTATTGAGCACTGATTGCGACATAACTGGCTCGGTTTGGATGGCTACCCGAACAATGTTTTCAATATCGGCAGGATTGTTTTGGATGGCGATATTGACAATTTCCTGAGCATACGCCGGTTCGGCTTCAACGGCAATTGCAATAATTTCTGAAGGCTCTGCGACATTTGCTGATAATACGGTTTCTATCACTTCGCATGCTAATACAGGTTCCGCACTCATTGCACCTTGCATGATTTCCCGGTACTGGGTTGGATGTCGCTCAAGCGCTACTTTTAATACTAAATCTATCTGCTCAGGATAACGTTTAAGAATTGAGCTTATACTACGTTCGAGTGAAATTTGTTGTTTAACTTGTTGGTTTAAAATTCTGGCGATTAACTGTTCCTGTTTAAATTCTGCGAGATCCTTCGCATATCCACCGGTAGTTAAACCGCAAAGTAGCAACAAAACAATTAACTTTTTCATTGTTCAGTCTCTACACTTTTATTAGCAATATTGCCTAATAAGTTTTAATTGTTGTTATTTTAAACAAACCACTATAGGTTAAAACTTTTACAATATCTCCTGATCTTTTATACAGAAAATAACTGTAATACCTGTTAGTTAGTGCATAAAACCTACGAAAAGTTCAATTAACCAGCAAACAGTAAAAAAGATCAAAAAAGTAGTTGATCAACTCAGAAAAATCCCTAAAATG
>CAZUHQ010000094.1:0-14264 GCA_964620605.1 uncultured Thalassotalea sp. | reverse complement strand
CAACCCTGTTAGAGTCTGGGATTAAAATGCGCTAGCCATGAAGGACAGCTTCTACACTAATAAAAAAAGAAGTGCTTATATTGATAATATAAATATGTTACTAGTAACTTCGTATTTTTTCGCTAGGAGCCCAATTACATGGAAAGTGATATCCAAGTATTAGCTGTAGATGATATCCAGTTGATGTGTCACTTTGTTTATGAAGCTATCATGGAGCTTAAAGGGTTTAACTGTATTACTGCCTCCGATTATTATACTTCTGAGGCTCTATTACAAAGTACTCCAGTAGATATGGCGATTTTAGATATTAAATTAAGGGACGGCTCTGGGTTAGAACTAGCGAAAAATATCCGTAAAGGCCTGTATAACTGTAACAATGATATTCCGATCTTTATTTTTACCGGTAATGCTTACCAAAAAGAAATTGCCGGTTGCGTGAAATATGATATTAATTCGATATTGGTGAAGCCTTGTAATCTATCAACCATACAAAAGCGGGTGCTTGGCAACTTAAAGCAGCTAATGAAAGTTGCTGATGCTGATCATTACCAAACCATTGCGATGTTAGAGCAGGAAGAGCAGCGAAAAATTAAACTAGAACTGGAAATGGAAGAGCAGAAGCAGGCGTTGATGCGCGGCAGTATTCAATCTCCTCTTAAATCTAAGGTGAATAGCGCGGCGGCAAGTAAGAGCTTGAGTAAACATTCGGTTTTTAAAGATAAAATTCTGCAAAACAGCAAAAAGAAAACTCATCCTCATTTTTTATCCTGGCCAAAAGACAGAAGTACCGGCTATTTTCAGCTCGATCGTCGTTTTAAAAGCGTTGAGTATAATATCAATTCCTTATGCGCATTAAGAGGAAGTATTAATAACCGCCAAGCAGCAATAGCAGAAGTAGAAAAGATCCGCCGGACATTAGACAATATCGAATTTATTGCAGCCAAACTGAGAAAAAGTTATCCCAATGACAGTCTTTGGGAGGTGCTATTTAGGTTATTAAAGCACTTTAAGGAAATCCCAATGGAAGCTTTAATTAGTAGTCACAGCAATGGCTCTTCATCACTGGATGTCTTCGCTCTTATTGAAGATGCTTGGGATAATATTTTGAAAGAAACTAAGAATAACAAATTAAATCGTGCGTGAGCGGCTCACAGAATAACGGCTCACACACGGTATTATTGTTTTTTTTGGGGGGGGGGAAATTATTTCGCTAAGGCACTGCCAAGGTGAGGGCGAATATCTTTTAAGATTTCTTTCATTAATCGTGAACTGGTGGCAACAATATTACCAGATTTTGCGTGGTTGTGACCGCCGACAAAGTCTGTCACTAAGCCGCCGGCTTCGATGACCATCAATTCACCTGCCGCTGTGTCCCAGGGTTTTAAGCCAATTTCAAAGAAACCATCAACGCGACCTGCTGCAACATAAGCAAGATCTAATGCGGCAGAGCCAGCACGGCGCATGTCTGACGTTTTAGTAAATAAGGCTTGAAAGATATTCATGTAAGCCGCCATATGCTGCTTTTGCTTGAATGGGAAGCCTGTAGCCAATACTGCACCGGTTAATTCTTTGTTTTGTTTGACGCGAATACGGAAGCCGTTTAATTGGGCACCTTTACCACGGCTGGCGGTAAATAGCTCACCACGGATCGGGTCGTAGATCACCGCTTGGTCTAATTTTCCTTTGACTTTTAAGGCGATAGAAACAGCAAAATGAGGAATGCCTTTCACAAAATTGGTTGTGCCATCAAGGGGATCGATTATCCATTGGTAATCACTGTCATTACCTTCAGATAAACCGGTTTCTTCGCCAATGATAGAATGCTCTGGGTATGATTTTCGAATGGTATCGACAATTGCCTGTTCAGCGGCAAGATCAACATTAGTAACGAAATCGTTGGTTCCTTTGGATTCAACTTCAATTTTATCTGACTGTTCAAAAGCACGGACAATCACGTTACCTGCAGTACGCGCAGCGCGCACAGCAATATTTAGCATTGGATGCATACTATCACCTTAATAATTAACCAATTTTGTCAAAGAACGAAACATAATTTCCTCACTCGGAAATTAGCGGCGCAAATTATAGCAAAAGCAATTAATAAAAGCGATTACTTTGTGTTGCACAGATTTTAGTTTGGAAAAACTGCCCTTGTCCGCCGATAGAAAACTTCATTATATTTCAGATCATATCGCACTATTAATAAGCTAAATAAACCGTGATTTTTTCTCAGCACAAGCGTAGTGTTCTATGCTATTATTGCACGAAATTTTAGCCGTCTAGATGTTAATTCTCATTATTAGTTTGTTAGTTTTAACAGGTAATTGATGGCGTTAGATATTTCTGTGTAATTGAGAAAATTAAAAAATGTTAGATTCTGTTCGTATTGTTTTGGTCAATACTTCTGATTGTCGCAACATTGGTTCGGCGGCCAGAGCAATGAAGACCATGGGATTAAGCCAGATGATCTTGGTTGACCCACTTGAAATGCCTAATGGTCAGGCACAGGCATTGGCTGCCGGGGCGACTGATGTTTTAGCGAATGCTAAAGTGGTTAGCACGCTCGAAGAAGCGATCAGTGATTGTGGTTTAGTAATAGGCACCAGTGCTCGTTCAAGAACCTTACCCTGGCCTATGCTAGATCCAAGAGAAAGCGGTGAAAAGCTCATTAGTGAAGTAAAAGATTATCCGGTCGCCTTAGTGTTTGGCCGTGAGAGCAGTGGCCTGACAAATGAAGAGTTGCAGCTGTGCCATTTTCATGTGCAAATTCCGGCGAATCCGGAATATAGCTCATTGAATCTGGCGATGGCGGTACAAACGTTAAGTTATGAAGTGCGGATGGCTTATTTATCGCAAGAAAAAGCACAGCAAGAAAAAGGCTATCAAAAGCCAAACAATGCTGAGGACGATGGTGAAAAATATCCGGTTGTTGATGAAACAGAAAGAATGTTTGAACATTTTGAACAAGCATTGAAAGCGACCGGCTTTATTGTGCCCAGTCATCCAGGTTTAGTGATGACCAAGCTTAGACGTTTTATTAACCGGGCACGCCCGGACAATAAAGAAGTAAAAATGTGGCGTGGTATGCTTTCATCCGTTGAAAAAGCTGCAAAGCGTAATCAAGAGTAAATTAAATTTAAGGAATAGAGAGTTATGTTTAGCCGTATCAAAGAAGATATAAAAAGTGTCTTTGATAGAGATCCAGCAGCACGTACTACCTTTGAAGTATTAACGAACTATCCGGGTATGCACGCAATCTGGATCCACAGGTTAAGTCATAAGCTATGGAAAGCAAACTGGAAATTACTGGCACGTATGTTATCGACTTTTGCTCGTTGGTTAACCGGGGTGGAAATTCATCCGGGAGCAACCTTAGGACGACGCTTTTTTATCGACCACGGTATGGGAGTAGTAATAGGTGAAACCGCAGAAGTTGGCAATGATGTCACTATTTACCATGGTGTAACTTTAGGCGGCGTGAGCTGGAACGGTGGCAAACGTCATCCAACCTTGGAAGATAATGTCGTTATCGGTGCTGGCGCGCAAGTGTTAGGGCCTATTACTATCGGTAAAGGCGGTAAAGTGGGCTCAAATTCCGTGGTGGTAAAAGATGTGCCGGAAAATGCAACGGCAGTGGGGATCCCGGGGCGCATTGTTAATGCTAAACCTTCTGATGCTGAAGCAGAAAAACGCCAAGCGGCAGCGAAAAAATTCGGCTTTGATGCCTATGCGGTATCAGCAGATAACCCGGATCCAGTTGCTAAAGCTATTGGTCGTTTGTTAGATCACATGCACTTAACCGATGATAAAATGACCAGCTTATGCAAAGAGATTAATAAGCTTGGTGGTAAAGTGTGTCAGGATGCGCTGCCTGAACTGCGGGTTGGGGAATTTGTTGAAGATGAAAGAGCGGCTGCACAGCGCCGTCAGGAACATGTTGAGTCTTTTGATCCTGAAATTTGATGTAAACAAATCTGAGCTTAAATCAATAAACCCCCTGAAGATATAAGTTAATCATCTACTATATGCAAAATAGTCACTAATACCTGAGTAAATTACTCAAGTATTAGTTGAGTTATTACTCCATCCTCGCTAGAATACTTGAGTGTAATAGTCGGGTATTCATTTGACTATTTTGTAGGGTTATGTAAAATTGCGCGGCGATTTCACTGGGGTAGAGAATGAAACTAACATCTAAAGGGCGCTATGCCGTTACCGCTATGCTTGATGTTGCTATTCATGCAGCAACTGGTCCCGTGTCTTTGGCTGATATTTCTGAACGCCAGGGCATTTCTTTATCCTATTTAGAACAGTTATTTTCCCGTTTACGTAAGCATGGTTTAGTGACCAGTATTAGAGGTCCTGGCGGTGGTTATCGTTTAGGTAAATGTTCCGCGCAAATTGCAGTTGCTGATGTTATTAGTGCGGTTGATGAAAGTGTTGATGCCACTAAATGTGGTGGCACAGGTAATTGTCAATCTGGCAACCAATGCCTAACCCATTCCCTTTGGGAAGGTTTAAGTCAGCGTATCGAAGAATTTTTACAAGGTATCACCTTGTCTGAACTGGTAGAGCAAAGAAATGTAAAAATGGTTTCACAACGACAGGACGAACTGCAGCGCCAAGAGGCAAAACATTCGTTAGAAACCTTAATTGCCACCACAAATATTGTCCACGACTGTTAGCACAGTACAGTGATTTAGTTGGAGAAAGTTAACCAAATGAAGCTACCTATTTATTTTGATTATTCAGCCACTACGCCGGTAGATAAACGCGTTGCTGAAAAAATGATGCAATATATGACCACCGATGGCTTTTACGGCAACCCGGCGTCGCGTTCGCATAAGTTTGGTTGGCAGGCGGAAGAAGCGGTAGATATTGCCCGCAATCAAGTGGCAGAGCTAATTAATGCTGACCCGCGTGAAATTGTCTTTACTTCTGGTGCCACTGAGTCAGATAATTTGGCCATTAAAGGCGCCGCGAATTTTTACAGTAAAAAAGGTAAGCATATCATTACCTGTAAAACTGAGCATAAAGCGGTATTAGACACTTGTCGTGAATTAGAGCGTCAAGGCTTTGAAGTGACTTATCTCGATCCGGAAGATAACGGGTTAATCGACTTAAATAAACTCGAAGCAGCAATGCGTGATGACACAGTATTAGTTAGTATTATGCATGTTAATAATGAAATCGGTGTCATTCAGGACATCGCGGAAATCGGTGAAATGTGCCGTGCCCGAAAAATTGTTTTCCACGTTGATGCCGCGCAAAGTACTGGTAAAATCATGATTGATACCCAGGCATTGAAAGTGGATTTAATTTCGATTTCTGCTCATAAAATGTATGGTCCTAAAGGCATAGGAGCGCTTTATGTGCGTCGTAAGCCGCGTGTACGCTTAGAAGCGCAAATGCACGGTGGTGGTCATGAGCGTGGTATGCGCAGTGGTACTTTGCCAACGCATCAAATCGTTGGTTTTGGCGAAGCTTGTCGCATCGCGAAACAAGAAATGGCGCAAGACTTAGCTCATGTCACTAAAATGCGCGATCGTTTATGGCAAGGCCTACAATCGATGGAGCAAGTATTCGTTAACGGTGATTTTGATAAGCGCTATCCGGGTAATTTAAACGTCAGCTTCAACTTTGTTGAAGGTGAATCTTTGATCATGGCGCTAAAAGACTTAGCGGTATCATCGGGTTCAGCCTGTACATCGGCGAGTTTAGAACCATCTTATGTACTACGCGCGTTAGGGTTAAACGACGAAATGGCACACAGCTCAATTCGCTTTAGCTTTGGCCGTTTTACCACAGAACAAGAAGTAGACCACGCGATTGAAATTATTCAAAAAGCGATAGGTCACTTACGCGAAATGTCACCGCTTTGGGAAATGTACCAGGACGGCGTTGATTTAGATTCAGTTGAATGGGTAGCGCACTAATCAGTTGCGCTGCCGGGAGAGAAAATTATGGCTTATAGTGAAAAAGTAATCGACCATTATGAAAATCCACGCAATGTTGGCTCGATGGACAAAAATGATCCGCAAGTCGCAACCGGCATGGTGGGGGCGCCAGCTTGTGGTGACGTGATGAAGTTGCAATTGAAAATATCAGATAACGGTATTATTGAAGATGCCAAATTCAAAACTTACGGTTGTGGTAGCGCAATTGCTTCAAGCTCGTTAGTGACTGAATGGGTTAAAGGTAAGTCGATTGACGAAGCGGGTGAAATTAAAAACACCGCGATTGCTGAAGAACTGGCATTACCGCCGGTAAAAATTCACTGCTCAATTTTGGCAGAAGATGCAATTAAAGCGGCAATTGAAGATTATCGTACTAAACACGGCGAGTAGACGAGGACGTAATGAGTGTAACTATGACGCCAGCGGCGTCTGAACGAGTTAAAACGTTTATCAATAACCGTGGTAAAGGCTTGGGTTTAAGGCTCGGTATTAAAACCACTGGTTGCTCTGGTCTTGCTTATGTGCTTGAGTTTGTTGATGAACTCAATGAAGACGACCAAATGTTTACCATTGATGATGTTAATATTATCATCGATGGAAAAAGTCTGGTTTATCTCGACGGTATCGAGCTGGATTTTGTTAAAGAAGGTTTAAACGAAGGCTTTAAATTTACCAACCCGAATGCCAAAGGCGAGTGTGGTTGCGGTGAAAGCTTTAACGTATAATTACCCGCTTGGTTTCAGGTTGTTGTTAAAGCGATAACCTGAAAGTCGTATTCATACACTAGTAGGTTAGCTTGTGAACAATTTTGAAATTTTTGGCTTAGAAGAAAAATTTGCTGTTGATCTAGATGTTTTAACCGAGCGTTATCAAGCTATTCAAAAAAGCGTCCATCCTGACAGATTTGCCCATGCCTCTGATCAAGAGCAATTACTGGCGGCGAAAAAATCAACGCAAGTTAACGACGCTTATCAAACGTTAAAAAAACCATTAACCCGTGCCCAGTACATGCTGGAATTACGTGGTGTTGATATGCCAAGTGAGCAGGCATCTTTTAGTGACAATGCATTTTTAATGCGTCAGATGGAATTGCGTGAAATGCTTGAAGAAGTCAAAGGTGCCGATGATGTCGATGCCGCAGTATTTGAAGTGTCTCAGGCGCTGGAGACGGAATTTGAGCAGCTTTTTAAAGCGATGCAGTTAGCGTTAATGGAAAACACAGACGCGTCGAATCAAACAGCCTGTGAGATTTTGCGCAAACTAAAATTTTACCAAAAGCTTCATCTAGAATTAGATCGACTCGAAGATCTTCTGTTTGACGATTAACCTTTTTACCTTTAGATAAAACGAGCCCCAAATGGCGTTATTACAAATAGCAGAACCCGGTCAAAGTACTGTTCCTCATGAGCATCGTTTAGCAGCCGGTATTGATTTAGGTACCACTAACTCTTTGATCGCGACAGTAAAAAGCGGTTTAGCTGAAACCTTAAATGATGAAACAGGTAAAGACATTTTACCTTCGATTGTTAGTTATCAGGAAAATGATATTTTAGTTGGCCACCAGGCCAAGGCCTTCGCGGTATCTGATCCGCAAAATACTATCGTTTCTGCCAAGCGCTTGATCGGCCGTTCGTTAACCGATATTCAAACCAAATATCATTCATTACCGTACCAGTTTTGTGGCGATGAAAATCACCCGAGCTTTGTTACCCGCAGCGGCAATATCAACCCGGTACAAGTATCAGCAGAAATTTTAAAAAGCTTAAACCAAAAAGCACAACAGGCATTAGGTGGAGAATTAACCGGTGTAGTGATCACTGTGCCAGCCTATTTTGATGATGCTCAGCGCCAAAGCACTAAGGATGCGGCAAAACTCGCCGGTATTAATGTTTTACGTTTATTGAACGAGCCTACAGCAGCAGCCGTTGCTTATGGCCTGGATTCGGGTCAGGAAGGGGTGATTGCCGTTTATGATTTAGGCGGCGGCACCTTTGATATTTCCATTTTACGCCTCAATAAAGGCGTATTTGAAGTATTGGCAACCGGTGGGGATTCAGCTTTAGGTGGCGATGATTTTGATGTTGCTTTGGTTGATTTCCTGGTTGAGCAGGCTAATTTACAGCGCCCGTTAACACCATCGATGGAGCGCCAGTTAACCGAACAAGCTTGCCGTGCAAAAGAAGCGTTAACCAGCGCAGATAGCCATGAAATTACCCTGTACCTTGCCGATAATAACAAGTGGCAGTACACAGTAACCCGTAGTGACTTTGAGGTTTTAATTAAACCTCTGGTAGCAAAAACAATGCGTGCTTGTCGACGAGCATTAAAAGATGCTGATGTTGAAGTATGCCAGGTGAAAGAGGTTGTCATGGTAGGTGGTTCAACCCGAGTGCCGTTAGTGCGCAGCGATGTTGAAAGCTATTTTAAACAAAAACCGCTAACCTCAATTGATCCGGATAAAGTAGTGGCAATAGGCGCGGCAATTCAGGCAGATATTCTTGCCGGTAATAAACCCGACAGTGATATGCTCTTGCTTGATGTTATTCCATTATCCCTTGGTCTGGAAACCATGGGCGGCCTGGTGGAAAAAGTGATCCCGCGCAATACTACAATTCCGGTAGCGAAAGCGCAGGAATTTACCACTTTTAAAGATGGTCAAACCGCGATGGCGATTCATGTCTTGCAAGGGGAACGCGAACTGGTGGATGATTGCCGCTCACTGGCGCGTTTTGAATTGCGCGATATCCCGGCAATGGCGGCAGGGGCTGCCCATATTCGGGTAACTTTTAAAGTGGACGCCGATGGTTTGTTAGAAGTTTCTGCAATGGAAAAATCCACCGGCGTTGAAGCCAGCATTGAAGTTAAACCATCATTTGGCCTAGCGGAAAGTGAAATTACCGAAATGTTAAAAGCGTCGATGACTAATGCTCAAGAAGATATGCAGGCCAGGATGTTAAAAGAGCAACAAGTAGAAGCGGCGCGGGTGATTGAAGGCGTGCAGTCGGCACTTGCTGCTGATAGTAAGTTATTAACTGCTGAAGAAGTTACTGCGATTGAAAGTGCCATTGAATCCTTAGCGAAAATTAGCCAAGGCGATAGCCCTGAAAAAATAGAGCAGGCAATTGAAGCGTTAAATGAACAAACCGCTAAATTTGCTGAACTGAGAATGGACGCCTCAATACGTACCGCCTTATCTGGCCACACGGTAGATGAATTATAGAGTAACAAAATTCGCATTGGTCGAATAGTGAAGAGATCAGAGATTTAAGATGCCAAAAATTATTGTATTACCTCATGAAGAACTTTGCCCAGATGGGGCTGTGCTGGAAGCAGAATCCGGTGAAAGCGTACTTAATGTTGCGCTGAAAAATGATATCGACATTGAACATGCCTGTGAGAAAGTTTGTGCCTGTACTACATGCCACGTCATTGTCCGTGAAGGCTTTGATTCACTAGAAGAAAGCGATGAACTTGAAGATGATATGCTAGATAAGGCCTGGGGCCTGGAGCCAGAATCACGCTTAAGCTGCCAGGCAAAAGTTGCCGATGAAGATTTAGTGATCGAAATTCCGAAATATACCGTGAATATGGTTTCAGAAAATCATTAGTGATTTCATCAACTACCAGATTTAATTAAAAGGGTAATAGCAGAAATGTTATTACCCTTTTTTTCGTTATAGATTATTTTTATTGAATTATCTGCCGTATTCTTCTTATAAGAAAGCGTAAAGTCAATGAGATACCTGATTGTTTTTTTGATTTTTACTTTTAGTCAGCCGATTCATGACGTATGTCACTTTAGGTAAAGCTCTGGGCAATATTCACCTGTAACAATCAAATAAACTTGCTCTAAACGTTTATGGAATTCTTATAGATATAAGTGTTAACAAAGTGTAAAATTCACCTTTAAAATAATAACATTAATTAACGAAAAAAAGGGACTTTATGAAAGCTCTTGTTAACTGTGTACTTGCAGTAGCTAATCTGTTTTTTGTTTTTCACGCTTTTGCTCAATCTATTTCTTTGGTTCCTCATGGTGAATGGGGAGCTGGAGAGTATGAGTCTGCGGTTGAGATAAATGGTTTGTATTATGTACAACATCGAGGCCTTAGCTTTTTGGAGATTATCGATCCTACAAAACAAGGAAATGATGCTATCGTTGGAAAGGCAAAAATATCTGATGATTCAACATACGGGCTTAGCGCGGTAACTAAATATAATGGATATTTGGTCGTTATTGAGAGCACAAAGTTAAAAATTTATAGCGTTGAAAATATTAGTGAGCCGGCGTTAGAGTATACCGTTAATTTGTCTGATCATTACAATTCCAATGCTGACACTTTGATTGTATCAGACAAGATATATGTAACAGTAGAAAAGAAAATATTTGTTGTCTCTGAAAGTGATTCCGAATTCAGTATTGAAAAAGTTATAAATACAGCTGAAGAAGTCAATGTTCAATATGGAAAAATAGCTGAGTCACAAGAGCATCTATTCTACGTAGGGCAATCCTATAATATGGATGAGTCAAGATTCGACACTCTTATTGAGTTGTATGACAAAAAGAATTTTGAGTTAGTAGAACGGTTTACTCATGTCCCAACAAGAGCAGGTTATATTTCTGATATTGCAGCTATCGACAGTCAGCGATTAGTGGCAGTTTATGATGGTTCTTTAGTTACATTATCATTGATAGATGGTGAAGTTTCGCTAATCGATAACTTTTTTGACTATGATTTTCACTCTGACACGGTGGTATATGAAAGAAATAAGATTTGGAGTGTATCTAGCACCAATGATTTTTATTCCTTTGCAATAGATTTAGACAATAACGTTTCTCTTCATTCTAAATTAACAGTAAATCCCAATGATAACTCAGACTACGGCTTATCGATCAATGATTTAAAAATAATGAATGATTCATTATTAGTGGTTTCAAATCATTTTGGCTTATCAAAGGTATTATTAAATAGCGAAGATACTTTTTTAACCATAAAGCATTTACCTTCATTTGGAGGAAGTAGAGGACGAGGGGTAACCATTAATAACAAGTTTTATGTTTCCAGTGAACATTCTGCTGAAATCAACTCATTGGAATTAATTGAAAAAGAAAATATTTTATATCATTCTTCCCAAAAAGTATCTGAATCAGTATCTAATATTGATGTATACAAAGACTATTATTTTTTTTCAGGAGCTAGTTATACTTCATTTTATGAAAGTGACTCAGAAGGTAGTTTTTCCCAACTTAGCCGCACAAGTATATCGTATGGAAACGTTAAAAGTTTAACTGATAGTTATAGTTATAATTTCACCTGGGAAAATGGTGGGAGAGTATTAAAACGTTACAGTAGTGAGCCCTATGGTTTTTATGAGTCCGGTTTTATAGCTGGCTCTTCAAACAATGTTCTTTGCCCCAGGGATATGACCATATACCAAGATAAAATAATGGTGTTAGATACTACTTGTAGTGGGAAGCAAGCAATACATGTGTTTAAGGATATTAGTGGAGACTTTTTTTCTTGGGATAAAGAAATCGATGTTGATGGTGAAGATTTTTATAAAATACTTACAGTAGGTGAGTTTCTGTACATATTTCAAAATAATAAAATAGAGGTAGCATCACTTGATGAAAATAATGATTTAGTATCTATTAAAACTTTTGAAACAGCGCACTTTGGCTATGTTGGCGGAAGTTTGATCTTAGATAATTTGTTGATATTGAGTGGCAGTGATGAATTGATGTTGATTAATATTGACGAACCAGAGAGTCCTCAGGTTGTTTCACGAGTTGAAGTACCTAGTTCAACTGACAGTCAATTATCTGTTTACAATGAAATGTTGGTTCGAAGTGGCGGTTTTAGAGGATTTGTTAGTTTTTACCAGATAAATAAAGCGCCTAGCTTTTCTTCAAATAATTTCACAATTGATGAAGATAATGAGCAATTATTGACCGAGCATATTAGTGACCCGGAAGGGGATAGTTACGATATATCGATAATATCTGAGCCTTTAAATGGAGTTATTTCAGGTGAAAATAATTCTATCTATACTCCAAACCAAGATTTTTATGGTGAAGATAAATTTACCGTAAAAGTTCAAGATATGCATGGCAACTTTATCGAACAAGACGTTACTGTTTCAATTTTACCGGTAAACGATGTGCCTGTTATCGGTACGACTGAGCTGACAGCAATAGAAGATACTGAGCTAGTTGAGTTATTGGATATAACAGATGCTGAAGGCGACCAATTAAGTTACGCCATTGATGAGCAGCCAAAGCATGGTGTTGCAAGTTTAAATTCACAAGAAGAGTTAACTTATACCCCAGAAGCTGATTATTTTGGTAATGATAGTGTCACTATAGCGACGACCGATATTCACGGTGCAACAGCAACCAGAGTCATTGCGATATTTGTAGAAAGTGTCAATGATCTTCCTGAAATAGGTGTTGATACCTTTGAGGGGGTAGAGGATAGCGCTATTAAAGGTCAACTCACTGCAACAGATATAGAAGGGCAGGAGTTAAGTTTTTCAGTAGTCGCAGACTCAGTAGTCAACGGCCAAGTGAGTATGCAAACAGATGGCCAATTTGTATTTACACCTGCTGAAAACTTTTTTGGTCAAGCATCATTTATTGCTCAGGTAACAGATAGTGAACAAGGTGTTTCACAGCAAACTATTCTTATTGATGTTGAAGGTGTAGATGATATCCCTGTTGCAGAAACGTTCACAGTATCAGTAAATCATAATAATGCTGTTTCAGATATATTGATAGAGAGTGATGTTGATGGTGATAGTCTAGAATATACACTAATAACTGATGTTGCTAATGGCACATTGAGTTTATCTACAGATGGCAATTATAGTTACACACCAAATAATGGTTATTCTGGCTCAGATTCGTTTACTTATGAAGTGAGCGATGGGAAAAATAGTTCTCAAGGTACAATAACGCTTTCCGTTCAAGCTGCACCTGTGGCTGATACTAAACAAACATCAAATAATGACGGTGGTAGCGGCGGCGGAAGCATGGCTTATATGTTGTTGATGCTTTGTCTTGGGTTATTCCGTATTAGCAGGCAGAGGGGATGTTTATCCTAACGTGAACATATCATCAATATGATCTCTAAGAATCATTAAGCCTTAGGCTAATAAGTAAATATTTTAAAAGGGTAGTAGCAGTAATGTTATTACCCTTTTTCATCACGTAGTCGAATGGTGCCAAGCTGTTGGTTTTGGCAGTTTCGGTGATGCTGTACAACGCAGCGCTTGCGTTCGCGCCATTGGCCGCTTGACTGAACAGCCAGTTTTACGCCCGATGACGAAGGGTTTGATTAGTGTATGATATTCCTGTAAATCGTTCGTTTATTCTCATTTGTTAACTTCTTAACTGGTATTTGATTATTGATTTGGGCTATAAATTTCCCATTTAAAAATCTGTGATAATTCCTATCATGATGTTAACATTGTGTAAATTTTGTTTAATCATCTTTGAAGAATAATTAAAATTCTAAAGGAATAGCTAGTGATAAAATTAGCCGTGTTATTTGTTGCAGTTACTGCAAGCTGTATACCCTCATCTGTTTTTGCCAATCAACAACCTATTGAAAAACCATCAGAATCAAGCAGAGTCATGCTGGCAAATGGTGTTGCTATGGCTAAGCGTGAAGGGGATTTAAGTGATGATACGAGCCCTGCGGTTTCAAAGGTCAGCAATGATAAATTAAAAGTCATATTACAATTAACCAAATCACCGTTAGTTCGTTTTTCGCCAACTCAGCAGCTAACAAAAAAATCCCAAGCGCTATTTGCTAAAGCGATAACTACCCAGCAACAGGCGATTGCTGGCGAGCAACAACAAGTTGTCAGTTCGTTAAAAAAGCTTGGCCTCGATAAGCAAGTTGTTAGAAGTTTTAGCCATTTATATAACGGCCTGGCATTAGAAATAGCGCCGCAGCAACTTCATGCGTTGTCGAAAATATCAGGGGTGAAAAAAGTCCATGTTGTTGAAGACCGAAAACTGCTTTTAGATACCAGTGTGCCATTGATCGGTGCCGATCAAGTGTGGCAGTTGCAAGATGCTAATGACGCAGAGATCACAGGTAAAGGCGTCAAGGTTGCGGTAATAGATACCGGCGTGGATTATACCCGTGAAGAGTTGGGCGGTTGTTTTGGTGAAAATTGCCGGGTCTATGGTGGTTATGATTTTATTAATGATGATGATGATCCTATCGACGATCAAGGTCACGGCCAGGGTAAGATCATGAGATTTCATTGAGACGCAATTTGTGATCAAATACTCAA